>CAJXUU010000444.1 GCA_913061325.1 uncultured Saprospirales bacterium
GTATTCTTCATATTATAAAATTCAGTCCTATTCCTAACAAAATAGAGCTATTTATATTTTCTTCAATGTTTCTGTATAAGTATGAAATTCTCTATGCATTTGTTGAAACCTATTACGAAATTTCTTACTTAACTCTTGGTGGCATTGTGCTTCTTCAACCAATGGTTTAAATTCTGGGTCAGGATTTTTTTTGATTACTGCAATATGTTTTTGTTCCATCTCAGCACTTTCAATTAGGGCAGATATGAGATGCTTATCATAAAATTTAAAGATCTTTTTATAGTGTTTCATCGATTTACTCCTAGCTTCATCTGGATATTTCTCCTTTAAAAATTCAACTTCTTCTCTGTATTTACGGACTTGATAGTGCATATTTTTAAGATTGAGCGTTATCGTTTCTTCAGTACTAAAAAGGTTTTCTATTGATTTCCCCATGCTATTTTAGCTTTAAGGTGTAAGATTTTTTTTATTCAAAATAGAGCTTTTTAAAATAAATTGATCCCTCTAAAAAATTGCCCTATTGAGTTTACATTTATAAATTAAGCAGCTGAGAATTGCCTTCTATTATAAAGCAATTTCCATTGCCCGTTTACCATCCAAGGATCCAAGCAAAAACTAATGGAGCTACTATGGTTGCATCACTTTCTATTATGAATTTTGGTGTTTCAATTTCTAGTTTACCCCAAGTAATCTTTTCATTAGGAACTGCTCCTGAGTACGATCCATAACTCGTAGTACTATCACTTATCTGACAGAAATAAGACCAACATGGAATGTGATCCATCTCTAAGTCTTGGTGCAGCATTGGTACTACACAAATAGGAAAATCACCAGCTATTCCTCCACCGATCTGGAAAAAACCTACACCATTAACACCTCCATTATTTTGATACCATTCTGATAACTCTACCATGTACTCAATTCCACTCTTCATAGTCCTGGGACTTAGCTTACCTTGAATACAATATGAAGCGAAGAAATTACCACATGTACTGTCTTCCCACCCTGGCACAACTATAGGAAGATTCTTTTCAGCTGCTGCAAATAACCAACTATTTTTGGGATCGATTTGATACTTGCTTTCTAGTTCTCCACTTAGCAATATCTTGTAAAAGAATTCATGAGGGAGTAACCTCTTGCCATTAAGTTCTGCGTTTTTCCATGCTTTAAATAAGTGATCTTCTATTCGTCGCATTGCTTCTTCTTCCGGAATACAAGTATCTGTGACCCTATTGTAATGCTGATTTAGTAATTCTTGCTCTTCTTGAGGCGACAAATCTCTGTAGTTAGGTATTCTTTTATAGTGATCATGAGCCACTAGGTTGAATACATCTTCTTCTAAATTCGCTCCAGTGCAAGTTATAATATGCACCTTGTCTTGACGAATCATTTCGGCCAATGATAGCCCAAGTTCTGCAGTACTCATAGCTCCTGCAAGTGTGATCATCATCTTATTACCACTCACTAATTGAGCTTCATAACCTTTCGCAGCATCTACCAACGCTGCTGCATTGAAATGACGGTAGTGGTGCTCAATAAAATTGGAAACAGGTCCTTTATTCATAGTACTATTTTTCTATATGTTTTTTAAAATTGATAAGAATAGTTTTCCACCAAAACGCTTGACTGTTTGTACTGTTAACTTCTTCTAATTTGATCTTTTGAGTTACCAACACTTGATTCTTAATGACTTGAAAGGTTGTTTCTACTTCCCTTTCATCCTCCATCGAATAAGTGATTTTCTAATATTCATCTGTAACTAAGTATAAACCTTTCAATTTAAAGGTACTCTGTTGATCGTTTGAGGCTAACTGTAATATGATTATTTAGTCTTTGTCAAAGTAAATATATCCTTTCTCCTATCGTGCAAGTTCCTCACACTACCAAATCTATTAAGCTCTCTTAATAGGTCAATATCTACATCTGCAATTAATGTCATTTCAGTATTAGGTGTAGCTTCAGCTTTTATACCATTTGACGGAAATGAAAAATCACACGGAGTAAATACCATGGATTGAGCAAATTGAATGTCCATATTGTGTACATTAGGTAGGTTACCTACACTACCCGCAATGGCAACATAACATTCATTCTCAATTGCTCTTGCTTGAGCACAATGTCTCACTCTAGAGTACCCATTTTGTGTATCCGTCAAAAATGGAATAAACAATATATCCATTCCTTCATCAGCCAAAAGTCTGCTTAATTCTGGAAATTCAGAATCATAACATATTAGTATTCCAATTTTGCCACAGTCAGTATCAAATACCTTTAGTTCAGTGCCCCCTTGCATACCCCATACTTTTGCTTCATCAGGTGTTACATGTAGTTTTTCGTACCGCTCTACGGTACCATCTCTTTTACATAGATATCCCACATTATAAAGAATCCCATCTTTCATCTCTGGCATACTTCCTGAGATGATATTGATATTATATGAAATGGATAATTCTGAAAATTTCTGAACGATTCTCTCTGTATACTTTGCAAGTTCTCTGATCGCTTCTGATCCAGACAAGTGGTTATTTTCAGCCATAAGTGGTGCGTTAAAAAACTCTGGAAAAAGTGCAAAATCAGACCTATATCCAGCCACTGCATCTACGAAGTACTCCGCTTGCTGAAGTAAATCTTCTAGTTTTTTATAAGGTCGCATTTGCCATTGGATAAGACCTATTCTAACTACACTTTTTTTAGTAGCTGCTTTCTTCGATGGTTTTTGATAATAAATGTTGTCCCATTCTAATAACACAGCAAACTCATTCGAAGCTTCATCTCCATCTAGATAACCTTTTAAAATCTTCGCTGGATGAAAATCATTTGAAATCTGAAAATTTAATACTGGATCAACAATTTCTTTCCTTTTTACCTTTTCTATATATTCTTTTGCCGTTAATGTGTCACTAAATTTATGGTAATTTGGAATGCGACCACCAAATGCAATACCTCTTAAATTGAGTTTTTCGCATAATTCTTTTCGATAATCATACAACCGCCTACCTAATCTCAAACCTCTAAATTCTGGTTTGATAAAAATATCAATTCCATAAAGTACATCACCCTCATCATTATGTGAATCGAACGTATAGTTTTGAGTAATTTCCTTATAGGTGTGTTTATCCGAAAATCCATCATAATCAACAACAATCGACAATGCACATCCAGCCAGTTTCCCATTAATTTTTATCACTACTTGACCTTCCTTGAACTTATCTATTAATGATTGAACTTGGTGTTCTCTCCAATAGGACTCCGGCATTGAAGGGTATGCCAATATCATTGCATCCTTAAATTCTTGATAATCAATAATATCAAGATATTTAAGTTCTATATTATCTATTTCTTCTATTTTCATTATGAATTATATATTAGCAAAATTTATAAGAAAGCATTTTATAATACCTGTCTCTTATACACATCTGACGCTGCCGACGAAGAGGATAGTGT
>CAJXUU010000445.1 GCA_913061325.1 uncultured Saprospirales bacterium
AATCTCATCCAAAATAATTCATTTTGAAGAAATTGATACTTTTCGGAGTGGACTCTTATTTTAAATCTGAATGTCTAATTCTTACGAATAGAACAATCAATTCAGACTTCAATTTTAACATTGATTATTATTGTTTCTTAAACTATTATTTGAGGCCTTAATTTGATTTAGTAAAAAGCACAACCTTTTCATACACCCATCACATCAAAAAATAAATCTTACCTTTATTCGCTGAAACCAAATTGACAAGATCCCATATGATCAATGTAGAATTATTAAGTAAGGTGTGTAAGGTCCCGGGTGCTCCAGGTTACGAACAACGAATAAGACAATATATAATAGAATTAGTTACGCCTCTAGTAGATGAAGTGAGGACTGATGCTATGGGCAATGTTATTGCTTTAAAAAAAGGAAATTCCTCAAAAAAAATAATGGTAGCCGCTCATATGGATGAGATTAGCTTCATTGTTACTGATGTAGATAAGGAGGGATTTGTGAGATTTCATACCCTCGGTGGGTTTGATGCTAAGACTCTTACTGCACAACGTGTAATCATACATGGACGTGAAGATGTAATAGGTGTAATGGGAACAAAACCAATACACGTACTTACTCCTGAGGAAAGAAGCAAATCTCCCAAAACAACTGACTTTTTTATCGACACTGGAATGCCCTTCGAAAAAGTAAATCAGTTGGTCAGAGTTGGTGACACAATCACAAGAGAAAGAGAATTGATTGAGATGGGTGATTGCGTTAATTCCAAGTCACTGGATAATAGAGTATCCGTATTCATATTGATTGAGGCATTACGAGCATTACAGCATAAGACTGTACCCTATGATATACATGCTGTCTTCACCGTCCAAGAAGAAGTTGGTGTAAGAGGGGCAATAGCTGCCGCTTCTGGCATCAATCCTGATTTTGGGATTGCTTTAGATGTTACGCTTGCTTATGATTTGCCAGGAGCCGCTAATCATGAAATGGTCACTAAGCTAGGTCAAGGAACTGCCGTAAAAGTTATGGATGGTGCAACAATCTGCGATTACAGGATGGTCAACTTCATGAGAGAACTTGCTGAGAATCATAAGATCCCATATCAAATGGAAGTATTGACTGCTGGTGGAACAGATACCGCTGCCATACAAAGACATGCCATGGGAGGATCTATCGCGGGTGCAATTTCCATTCCTACTCGATACTTGCATCAAGTTATTGAGATGGCACATAAAGATGATATCCAGGATACAATTGATCTATTGATTGCATGTTTGACCGAGATTGATCAATATGATTGGTCCTTTAGATAGTATCTTTGATTTTTCCATTCTTCAAAATAGCAAATCATGCCAAGAGAAATATCTAAACCACTACCAGGAGAATTCGGTACGTACTACAATGGCTACATCAATAAAGTAGAAGGGAATCCTATCTCTGTGCTCAATAATCAGATAGAACAATATACTGACTTTATAAAGCAGAATAGTGAGCGTATGGATTACAGATATGCAGAAGGAAAATGGAGTATCAGAGAATCACTTGTTCACTTGATAGATACAGAACAGATATTCGCCTATCGAGCACTAAGAATTAGCCGTGGAGACAAGACTCCTCTGGCAGGATTTAACCAAGATGATTATATCCGTGACAATGATTTTAGCCACATCACTCCTTGGGATATACTAGAAGAACTAACTTATCAAAGACGAGCTACACTGAGTATGATCAATAAATTTACCGATGCTCAGATTGTGCAAGTGGGTATTGCAAGTGAGACAGAAACTTCGGTTAGAGCCTTGATCTACATAATGGCAGGACACGCTCAACACCACCTTGATCTATTTAATCAGAGATATCTGTAGATGAAAATTTACTGGAAGGATTCCTTCAATTTTATTCGAAAGCTTACACCACGCCGACTGTTCAATGCAGGTCAGCTACTAACTTCGTTCTATGTCACAAAATGGAGAAGAGTGCCCGTACAGTGGGGTAGCCCTATGACCGTATCCATTGAGCCTACCACCGCTTGTAATCTACGTTGTCCAGAATGCCCTAGTGGTTTGCGATCATTTACTAGAGAAACTGGAAATCTAAAGAAGGCCTTCTTCACCAAAACCATAGATGAGATTTATAAAGATCTGATCTATTTGATCTTCTATTTTCAGGGAGAGCCATATATCAATCCTGACTTTTTAGACATGGTTTCATATGCCAATAAAAAAGGGATATATACCATAACATCAACGAATGGACACTTTCTCAATGATAAAAATGCAAAAAAGACCATCGAATCTGGACTAGATCGAATGATCATATCAGTAGATGGCACCACACAAGAAGTCTATGAAAACTACCGAAAAGAAGGCAAGCTAGAAAATGTATTGGCTGGTGCTAGAAATGTAGTAAAATGGAAAAAGAAACTAAAATCTAGTACTCCTCATATCATATTCCAATTTTTGGTTGTAAAACCCAATGAGCATCAAATTCCTGATATATATAGACTTGCTGAAGAAATAGGCGTTGATGAAGTAAAGCTCAAAACCGCTCAAGTATACGATTACGAGCAAGGAAATCCGCTTATCCCAACAATAGATAAATACAGCCGATACCACAAAAAAGAAGATGGAACATACCGCGTAAAAAACGATTTACTTAACCATTGCTGGAAATTATGGCACGCCTGTGTTATCAGTTGGAACGGTCTAGTTTTGCCTTGCTGCTTTGATAAAGATGCCGATCATAGACTAGGTGATCTCAATCATAATTCTTTCCAAGATATATGGCATGGTGCAGAATATGATCAGTTTCGCAAGAGCCTATTGAAAGGTCGAGATCAGATCGAGATATGTAAGAATTGTACGGAAGGGTGTAAGGTTTGGGCATAGGGATATTAAAACGATGTGAGAATTGATAAATCATGGTCGAGGATTGTATCTTCGATCAAACTATGATTGTATAAAGAGTAATTTCAGTTAAGCCAAATAGCTATATTTACAACTGTAATCATACCAATTATATGAATGGACACAAGATTGTAAATCAAAATCATATTCATTTATTTTGTAATGGCTTTTGTTACGAAGGTCGTCAACTGTTGTAGGTTGGTTAGATATATTTTCTAGAAGAGACTACAAGGACATTGTCATAGGCAGTCTTAAATACTGCCAAGAGAATAAGGGCCTTAATAGATATGCTTATGTTATAATGACCAATCATATTCACCTTGTCTTAGCCGCAGAAGAAGGTTTTAAATTATCAGATATAATAAGGGACTTCAAGAAGCATACTTCAAAAAAATAATAGATGCAATACTTACAAATTCTGCAGAAAGCAGACAAGAATGGATGCTTCAGTTGTTTAAGGAATGAATCAATAATAAAGTTACATTCCTAAGCCTCGCCTATGCTCTGCATTGCCTACGTTTTTTGCCTTGGAGAATGAATAAA
>CAJXUU010000446.1 GCA_913061325.1 uncultured Saprospirales bacterium
TACACTATCCTCTTCGTCGGCAGCGTCAGATGTGTATAAGAGACAGAATATAAAGAGCTTGCTGTTGTAGAAATGCATAGAAGCGGTATCCCTGCTAGTATCACTTTAGCCCAAGCACTACATGAATCAGGAATAGGTGATAGTGATCTAGCTGTTTTTGCAAATAATCATTTTGGAATCAAATGTAAATCATATTGGAAGGGACAAACCTATAACCACAAAGATGATGATTATGATGCAAGAGGGAATCTTATCAAGTCTTGCTTTAGATCTTATGAGAGCGTGATTGACTCTTATGTTGACCATAGCAACTTTCTTACTCAATCTGCACACTACTCAGAATTGTTTCATTACAACAAGACAGATTATAAAAGATGGGCATTTGGCCTAAAAAATTGTGGTTATGCGACAGATCCAGAATATGCCTTCAAACTAATTGACAAAATAGAAAAATACCACCTATACATTTACGATTCACATAAGAATCCAATGGTAGCTGAATAAAAATTAAAGGATCAGTTTCAAAATTGAAAGGGTGTAGAACTTGGTTTGTTTTATGCCCTTTGATCCTTTCAAGAATTAGTAAAATTGGCAAATCATGAAAAAAGGTAAAATAACAGGTATTGGAGGTATATTTTTTAAATGCACCGATCCAACTAAAACAAAAGAATGGTACGCTAAAAATCTTGGATTAAAAACTGATCAATGGGGCGCTCCTTTTGAATTTCGAATGACAGACAAGCCAAATGTGAGAGCATTTACACAATGGTCTACATTCCCCAGTGATACAAAGTACTTTGATCCTGCCAAAAACGAGTTTATGATTAACTATAGAGTAGAGCACCTAGAAGACTACTTAGAACAATTAAGGGATAACAGTGTAACTATATGTGATGAAGTTGAGACATTTGATTATGGCAAGTTTGTCCATATTCTAGATGGTGATGGTCGTAAAATAGAATTGTGGGAACCTGCTGAAGGAGCATTTGATTCGATGTATCAAGAAGGAAGCACAAACTCATAAAGTTTCTTGATATAAAAGAAATTACAAATCTAAAATCATATATACGATTTCATCTGATAAATGAGATATATCAAATTATTATAATATACAATAGATTATTAACCATACAACTATAAATATTATATTTTGAAGCTATTAAATCAACATGAAAGGGAATGCAATTACTTGTTTATAAGGAAAATAACCTTATCTTTGCACTCCGTTTAAAAAAGTTCTTTAAATTATGAATGTTTTAGACCATTTTACTATTCCTTACAAAGGCATGGGAAGTGGAATTCACAATCTTGAATTCGATGTCCACAGTGACTTCTTTAAAGCTTTTGAAGCTTCTCATTTAGATAATGGAGAGTTTAAAGTTTTAGTAGAAATGGATAAACGACACGATTCAAGTGTATTTTCTTTTGATATTGAAGGAAATACTAAAACAAATTGTGATAGATGTTTAGAATCCATCAGTTTACCCATGTATGGGACTTTCACTTTACACGTGAAGCATAGTACAGAAGGTGAGAGTACAGATGAAATAATGTATATACATCCAGAAACATCGACATTGAACCTTTCACAGGTTATTTACGAATTCGTTTTGTTATGCATGCCTTTAGTAAAGATCTACGATTGTGAAAATGATGAACAACCACCTTGCAACTTAACTATTCTAGAAAAACTAGATCAAGAAGAAGAACAAGAGAAAGAAGAAAATAAAACTAAAAACGGCATCTGGGATTCCTTAAAGGGCTTAGAACTAGATAAATAAAAGAATACGAAAGTATTAATTGATAATAACTGATATATTAAATAAAGAGAAATGGCACATCCAAAGAGTAAAATTTCGAAGCAGAGAAAGAGAAAAAGAAGAACTCATTATAAAGCTGAAATGCCTCAGATATCTATTTGTAAGGAAACTGGTGAAGCTCACCAATTTCATAGAGCTTACTATGTAGGTGATGATTTATACTATAGAGGTAAAGTCTTTATCAAGGCTGACGAAGAATTAGTAGAGGATTAAAATTCCTTTCTATTAAAAAATATACAAATAAGCTCCTTGTCTATCGACATTGGGGCTTTTTGTGTTTTAATACTTTATTACTCCGTTTGAGTTTTTGAGGGAGAAATTCATTCTGATACTTATTTAAAAACTTAAGCATCTTAAAAGAGTTGTGCTCTATTAGGAATGATACATTAATAAAGTTCGCTTTTATATACAGGTATTTTATTATTGAACCATTCCTTATAATACCTAACCGCCTTAATTCAATTTTCACAGATCAATATATGCGGTCATTCGAATTAAGTTTCTTTTATCAACTTCTATAAAGTCCTGATAAAAGAACATGCAGCTAACTATCCCGATTTAAAATGTATCACCCATAGATAAGTCAAATGTTAGTTCAATTGGACTATCAATTTAAAGTCCTAGCTATAGTACTTTCTTTTGATTTTACTGGATAACATAGAAAATACTTTGTAACACCTTTAGATTTCAAAAATTCAGTATCAAATTCTGAAAGTGGCTTTACAATGCCATCTTTTTGTAGTATCCTAATCTCTTCTTTATTTGAGTTGTAAGTTAAATTTGATTCGTGACCTCGGAGAATCAAATTACAGGCATCGCTTTTACTCACTCCAAATGACTCCATTATATTAGGCAAAATACTTTCCACAAAAGAATCACTTATCTCACCTTCTTTTAAAGATATCTTAAAAAGTCTTCTTTCCAATAAGGATTCGCACATATAAGACAAAATAAAATCCGTATGATTACAGTTTGATTTTATCAAATTCAGAATATCAACATCGTCCAAATCAGCAAATACATCAAGGTACTCTTTGAATATCAACTCTTTATTTATTAAAGAAAAATCAGTTTTGAGTAATTTCAACATTGCTTCAGAAGCAAAAACTTTAACATTTGAGTTTATGAGTTTTTTAGCTCTTTTTAGCACTGCAATCAACATTTGTTCCGCTGATAGCACTGTTTTATGCAAATACACTTGCCAATACATCACTCTACGTGACACTAAAAACTTTTCAACGCTGTAGATACCCTTCTCCTCTATAACTAGTTTATTATCTACAACATCGAGCATTTTTATTATTCTATCATACCCTATTACTCCTTCCGCTACTCCAGTAAAATAACTATCTCTAATAAGATAGTCTAACCTATCCATATCTAATTGGCTACTTACAAGTTCGTGCAAAAATCCTTTTTTATAAGAACCTGAAAAAATGGAAATAGCAAGCGACAACCTACCGTCAAATTCTTCATTTAGCTTTTGCATGAATAATATCGATAGCTCTTCATGATGGATATCAATAAAGCTAAGCTCAAGTGCGTGAGAATAAGGACCATGTCCTATGTCTGTCTCTTATACACATCTCCGAGCCCACGAGACAGGCAGAAATCTCG
>CAJXUU010000447.1 GCA_913061325.1 uncultured Saprospirales bacterium
CTGTAGGTATTATCAAGAGAGATCGGGAGGGCTTTCTTGTCTTTGGTGATCGCTATGATTACGAAAAAGAAAATGTTCTGAAGGCGATGAATGTTTCATGATTTTTATATTTCTTCTTTCTATGTTTAAAAATGAATACATTTAGAGGTGGTTTTTTTGGGTGGGTTTTCCTGTAGAGGCGGATGTGGATATTTAAAATATTAAATTTAAATTAATGAATAAAATTGATGGTCTAATTTTGGTTTGTTTTTGTTTTGAAGTCATGTTCTAGAAATTGATCGGACGAAGGAAAAGGCAGGATGTTATATGTCAGGGAAATTTAGTCTTTATGATGTTTATGAACAAAATATAAACTTTCTATTTGGGGCTGGTGCATCTTACGGGTTTCTCCCTACATTAGCTTTGAAGATAAAAGATTCAGAAGGGAATCCCTGCACGTTCGAGACATTGGCAAAAGAACTAACCGCGGACGACAGGAATGATCTTTATACCCTGCTGTTTATGTATTATTTTGATGAATGCATTAGAACAGGATTGCCACGACTGCCTAAAGTTCCATATCCCCCGCATCGGGTTGAAGTTCTCGATCAGTACGGGATATTCCTAAAGACGTTACTTTCTGTATTGGAAAAGCAAAATCGCAATGATAGGAAGTGTAATATTTACACGACTAACTATGATAATTGTTTTGAAGTTTCTGCTGATGCATTAATTGCTGAGAAAACTTTGAACTGTGCGATTAACGATGGAAGTTCTGGCTTTCAAAAACGCATGTTTCACACAAAAAACTTTAATAACCGTATTGTGCAAAAAGGGATTTTTGACAAGCATGCCGAATATATTCCACAAATAAATATTCTCCATCCTCACGGTTCTGTCTATTGGCACAAGGCAGATCAAGATATTGAGGTGAATTACGGTCATACACCTTACGATATGGTTTTCGATGAAGGCCAGAGTAGGCTGTTGGCGGAATTTAAAGACATAGTTGATGGAGAAGATAAGAGCTTAGAGGATTTGATTAAATTTGGGGAGGATGCCGATAAAGATTGGGCGGATCTTCGAGCCCGTGATTTTTGGGATGAATATAACAAAATCCCTATTGTTAATCCTACAAAATGGAAATTCTATGAAACGGTGTTTGAGGAGGCTTACTACCAGATTCTTCGACATCTTAGTTTCGAGCTAGAGCGCCCTAACACGGTTTTAATTACATTTGGATTTTCCTTCGCCGATGAGCACATTTTGCATTTGGTCCAAAGGTCGTTGTCTAATCCTAGCCTGACGGTTTATGTGTCTTGCTATAACGAAACTGAAGTGAGCGAGATGCAGGAAAAATTCAAGGGATATAAGAACGTAAAATATATTTCCATAGATGAAGATTTAAACTTTTATCGTTTTAACAAGTATGTGTTTACTCTCGAAAAAGGCGAAGTCTAGATGAGTATTGCCATAGGGGAGGTTGTATCAGTAAAGGGTGTGAATATCGTTGTTGAGTTATATGAAGAGTCCAATAAAGAAACACTTTTCTATAACGGAAAGAAATTTAAAGGTGTTTCTATTCAGGAACACATCCTGATAAAGCGAGGCTTCAAAGATATAGTTACGCGAGTTCAGGGCGAGTACCTGGATGAACGGTTGCAATCTGAAAGTAGCGAAGTCTATGTCCGTAAGGTCGAGCTAAAGCCAATTGGGTTCTACCATCAGGAGGAATTTTTTGAGGGTATAAAGCACCTCCCGATGATTCGAGATGTGGCTTACTTGATGAATGATCAGCAAGTAAGAAAGATATATGGTGATCCTGATGAGAGTTTTGTTGTCGGAGAAATCTTAAAAGAAGAGCTTCCGATTTCATTGCCATGGGCAAGTCTTTTTAATACGCACATTGGCGTTTTTGGAAATACTGGAAGCGGAAAATCCAATACCCTTACCAATCTATATACAACTCTTTTTTCAAACAAGCTAGATCGACTGAATGGCAAGAGTCATTTTTTAGTGGTTGATTTTAATGGTGAGTACACGGGAAATCAGCTGGTTGCAAATTCAGACTACAAGAAAATCTACGACCTAGATACGCGTAATGATGATGGTGATAAGTTCCCATTGAGCGAAAGCGTATTTTGGGATGAAGAGGTTCTCGGTATATTGTTTAAGGCTACGGAGAATACACAGAAGCCTTTTTTGAAACGAATTGTATCGGGAAGAGATAGGTATAAAGATTCTATTAATGGTCTTTCTGTATATACCAAGAAAACTATAACAAGAGCATTAACAAGTACTTCGCCAAAGAAGGAGTTTGCTGAGCTTGTTAGAGAAATATCAGATATAGTCGGGGCCCATGATTTAAAAAATCTTGCTTTGCAGCTTAGTTGGCATAGCAAAAACAGTAATTTCTATTACAAGAATATAAATACGGTTTTGAATGGTGGGGAAGATGATCCTACCTATTTGAATTATTTTGATGATTATGTGGAAAATATACAGGTAAGGCAGTTAAGCCCATTTCAAGAGCTCAGGCTGAGAGTCAGTCTCCAGCTATTATCCGATTTGGTGAGTGGTTATGTTCAGTTTGATCATATTCAGCCGCTACTCAAGCGAGTGGACTCATCACTTATTTCGCTGCAGAGGGTTTTCTCAATAGGTGAAAACCCGGGCAGCAATTTCTTGACAGTCGTGTCGCTGAGAAAGTCTAGTCAAGAGGTTAAAAAAGTAATTCCTTTGTTGTTGGCAAAATATTATTACAGTAGTCATAAGGAATGCGTAATTAATGAAAGTCCTCCAAGAAAGACGTTCCATATGATAATCGATGAGGCTCACAATATTTTGTCTATGCAGTCTAATCGAGAAAGCGAAAGCTGGAAAGATTATCGACTTGAGTTGTTTGAGGAAATAATTAAGGAGGGTAGAAAGTTTGGCTTCTACTTGACGCTTTCTAGTCAGCGTCCAGCTGATATATCAGCAACAATAATGTCTCAAATCCATAATTTTTTCATTCATCGATTGGTGAACGACAGAGACTTGTTATTGCTGGAAAATTCCATTAGTACGTTGGACTTTCTTTCTCGTTCCATGATCCCCAATTTGGCTAAAGGTTGTGCTGTGATTACAGGTACGTCGTTTGATATTCCAATGGTTGTACAGTTCAAACCATTGGCAAAGGATTACCAGCCTGCCAGTGGTGATGTGGATTTGAATGAGCTCTGGAAAGACCATACTTAAGAGTAAACGGAGCGTGAGGGTCAGACCTCAAATTTGCCATAAGCGTTCTTCATAAAGAGTGCCCTTGCTTCCAAAGAAGACAAGGGCATTATTTTTTCAACTTTCAACTTTCAACTCAGCTCTTAATCGCCTTCTCCATAAACGGCGGCATCACCAACGCCCCCTTATGAATCGCCGCTGAATAATACC
>CAJXUU010000448.1 GCA_913061325.1 uncultured Saprospirales bacterium
GCCGTATGATGGGAGACTATCACGTACGGTTCTGTGAGAGGTTTGAGGTGAAATTGCTCTTACCTACTTGACAAAAAATAAAAAATGAGGAAACCATTAATTATAGTTCTAGGAATACTCATGCTGTTTGGATGTTCAAAAACTGATAGAAAAACAACAGCTTTTAGTATTTCAAGCGGTATGTTGGAACGAATTGAAATTTTGGATTCAAAATATATTGCTCCCCGAAATATAGATGTCTGGTTGCCAGACGGATATCAAAATGACGAGAAATATTCTGTACTCTACATGCATGATGGTCAAATGCTTTATGACTCTACTGCGACATGGAACAAACAAGAATGGGGAGTTGATGAAGTAATGAGTGAATTAATTGAAGCAAACAAAATAAGAAAAACGATCGTAGTAAGCATATGGAATACAGAGAATAGGCATTCTGAATACTTTCCTCAAAAGCCGTTTGAAATGCTAACTAAAACATACCAAGATTCCTTACTTTATCAGTCAACAAGAAATAAAGAAATAGCCCTATTTTCTGAGAATATTCAATCTGATAATTACCTTAAATTCTTGGTCAAAGAGTTAAAACCATTCATTGACGAAAATTACTCAACAAAAAGCAATGTTGAGAATACTTTTATAGCTGGCTCAAGCATGGGCGGTTTAATTTCGATGTATGCAATATGTGAGTATCCTGAAATTTTTGGAGGAGCAGCGTGTCTATCTACGCACTGGACAGGAATTTTTAGTGATGAGAATAATCCTATTCCTGAAAAATTCATAATATATCTGAAAGAAAATTTACCTGAACCCTCAACTCATAAATTTTATTTTGACTACGGCACAGAAACATTGGACTCCTTATATGAGCCATTTCAAATACAAGCAGATTCTATTATGGTTCTCAGAGGATTTGGAGATAATAACTGGATAACCCTAAAATTCCAAGGCGATGACCATTCCGAGAAATCCTGGAGAAATAGATTAAATATTCCAATGACTTTTTTATTAGTTGAGAAAAATATGAACAGCAAGTAACAATGGATATAAAAAATAGGCGGAATAGTAGTAAATCAAAGTATTGTAAGACGCATTTGCTTTTGTATAATTTTAGGGGGAATTGCCTCGCAATCGCCTATGTTTTAAATAATTAGAGTTGCAATTCACCTAGAGGCCCAAAACTAAAAGATTACAGACGAATATGACTAGCGATGACTGGCGTTGCTCTCTTGTTAGATGTGGTCCCATATCGCATGCGGTTTATATCAAAGGTCAGATATTAAGTTAGCTTTACAGCACTATATCTTCTGTACCCCAGTAAGAACTTAATAAGACACATTAGTAATCAATGAAAGAATGGCAAACCTGAAGGCAATCAGGCGTCTAATTTAAATTCATTTCTTTTTCTCATTTACTTCCCAAGCGCTGCGGAATTTTTAGATTGAAATCTATTAATAAAAAAATCATTTCATGAAAAAGTATCTTTTTATTTTACTAATAATTCTATGCCCAGTTTTAATATTTAGTCAAAATGTGGGAATAGGCACTGATAATTCAAGTGAGAAGCTAGAAGTAGATGGGAATTTAAAAGTAGCTGGAATTATCAGTGGAGTCAGTGATCCAGTATCTGCACAGGATGCAGCGACAAAGGCATATGTTGATTTACTAGAAGCCCAAATACTAGAATTGCAATTAATAGCTGGAGTTAAGGTTCAAGATATCGATGGCAATATTTATTCAACTGTCAAGATCGGCGAGCAGAGATGGCTGGCTGAAAACCTTAATGTAGGTGCGATGATAGCTGGTAGTGGCGACCAAGCCGATAATGCTATAATTGAAAAATATTGTTATAATAATAATACAGCCAACTGTGACATTTACGGGGACTCTACCAGTGGGACGAGATGATGCAATATACTACAGTAGATAGTAGCCAAGGCATCTGCCCTACAGGCTGGCACCTTCCGTCTGATGATGAGATTAAGACTATGGAAATGACATTAGGCATGACACAAGCAGAGGCAGATATGATAAGCGATCGAGGTACAGACCAAGGTAGTCAGGTTGCTGGTAATGAACTTTTATGGGCGAATGGTTCACTTGATGCGAATGCAGCTTTTGGTAGTAGTGGATTTGCGGCTCTCCCTGGGGGCTCCAGCAATATCTTAGGCGGCACGTCCTTCAGTTCGTACTACCACGCCCTCATCTGGTCGTCCAGTGAGTCAGGCGTCAATGCTTGGTACCGACGTCTGTTCTTCAACAATCCTAAGGTCTACCGCTCCGACGACTACGGTAAGTCGGCTAGCTTCTCAGTCCGTTGTGTGCAGGATTGACTATTTCCATAGCTATCCCGAAGGGTAGCTATGGCTTCTACCGACAAAGGCGGATAGAGACGCGAAGATACCTTAGATTCTTTTCCTCCTAAGCTCTGGTTCCCAGATCAAGAAACAGCAGATAAACCATTATTGAGTATTTGGAGTGATTTGAAATACAGTCAATATTTTATCAATTGGCCAGATGGAGGTGTATATGTTCTACAAGTCAAGATTGTTGATGAACGGTATAGCTATGGCGCGCCCAAAACCATAGCAGCATTTACTGAACGTGCACAATTAGTGAGTTATATGCACTACAAGGAATTGTGGGAAGGCTACTTAACTCACATGTGGCAGAGATACACAGGAATGAATATTTGGATTTCACAAAGTTTATGGACAGGGCTTCGGGCACAGCTTTACGGTTGATTTCTGGGGCAGACGGGTAGCTATTGGGTAGTAAAAAATGCTTGCGAGGCGATCATAGGATATTATGTAATTTCACAAAAAAAATCGCCACTGCATGAAGCTTTTTTTTGTGAAACTCCCAATATCCCGATTCCGACCGACAAGAAAGACAAAGATATGAACTTCTATGAATCTACGCATTTCGGATTAAGAGTCACTCTTTATGATCTTACAAGCTCGTTAGAAAGGAATATCAGAATTAGATTGGTTCCAATGGTTTATATAGGAGAAAAGGAATATTATAAAGAGGTCGAAAATAAATTAATCGAATCCGATATCATTCTCTATGAAGGATTCAAAATGAAAAACAATCGATTAAGAGTTGAAAATAGTAAAATATTAGCAAAGAGGTTAGGATTGGTTACTCAGGCAAAGTTTAACTTGAAGCAATTCAAAGGGAAGTTAATTCATACAGATTTCGATCCAGAAACTGCGAAACAAAAATGGAACAAACTACCTCTAATTGATAGAATCAAAACCAACTTGTTTTTCCCAATTTATATGTATTTTCAAGATAGAACATTAATAAGAATAAAATCTGTCTCTTATACACATCTGACGCTGCCGACGAAGAGGA
>CAJXUU010000449.1 GCA_913061325.1 uncultured Saprospirales bacterium
ACGTTTTTTGCCTTGTTGAAAAATAAAATACTTGTGTATAAAAGCGAACTTTATTAATGTATCATTCCATAATCAAATTATATTCTTTACAAAAATTGCAGAAATATAAGAGCATCTACTTAAGTGAAGATGATCTAATAATCAAATATATATGAATAACATCAAGACATTAGGAGAGCTAAAGAAATCAGAATATGATTCAAAATCAGTTAAGGAAGAACTGAGAGAAAATTTGATCAAAAAGCTTAAAAATAAAGAAAGAATATTTGAAGGCATAATTGGATTCGAGGATACTGTTCTTCCTGATATTGAACGAGCGATATTATCAAGACATAATATATTATTGCTTGGACTTAGAGGGCAGGCGAAAACGAGAATAGCAAGACTTTTAGTTACGTTGCTTGATGAATATATACCAATTATCGAAGGTAATGAACTCAACGATGATCCATTAAATCCAATCACAAGACATGGGATAGATGTTGTCAATGAGCTTAAGGATGCTACTCCAATTGCATGGATGCATAGAGATGATAGATATGTTGAAAAACTAGCTACACCTGATGTGTCAATTGCTGATCTTATCGGAGATGTTGATCCTATCAAAGCTGCCACACTCAAGTTACCATATTCTGATGAACGAGTAATTCACTTTGGACTTGTACCCAGATCTCACAGATCTATTTTTGTGATCAATGAGTTACCAGATTTGCAACCAAGAATCCAAGTGTCACTATTCAATATACTACAAGAAGGTGATTTACAAATACGTGGATTTAAATTGAGGTTACCACTTGATGTGCAGTTTATATTTACTGCAAATCCAGAAGATTATACAAACAGAGGAAGTATAATCACACCACTTAAAGATAGAATAGAGAGTCAAATTTTAACGCACTATCCTACGACCATAGAAATTTCAAAAGAAATTACTGGTCAAGAAGCAAATATTCATGAAGATCAAAAATCTGTTGTGACAATTCTAGATATGCACAGAGATTTGCTTGAGTTTGTTTCTTTCGAAGCCAGAGAAAGTGAATATGTAGACGAGAAAAGTGGCGTGTCCGCTCGGTTGTCTATCTCAGCATTAGAAAATCTGGTAAGTACTGCAGAACGACGAATGATTATCAATGGGGATAAGTCTACAGATACGAGAGTCACCGATTTTTGGGGTGTAGTTCCTGCAATCACAGGGAAAGTAGAACTTGTATATGAAGGTGAACAAGAAGGTCCATATAATGTAGCGATGCATTTATTAAGTGGAGCGATAAAAGAGATATTTTTAGAGACATTTCCTGCACCAAATGAGTTTGAAAAAGGAGTAGATCGAGATCCATATGGAGCAACTAAAGCATGGTTCTCAGATGGCAATCAAATCGACCTTCTAAATGATGACGATGAAAAGACATATAAAGAAAAACTTTCAAAAGTAGCGGGACTAGCAAGACTTGTTTCTGATAAAAAAATCCCAGAAGAGCAAAAATATGCTTATATGGAATTAGCATTGCATGGATTAAGTGAGTTAGAAATGGTAAGTAAAAGTTTCCTTAATAATACGGTTTCATTTACTGACCCATTCAAAGGGATGTTTGATGATTTGCAGAATGGATAATTAAAAAATGATCATCAACTGTTAGCTACCTTGACATTCATCGAAGAGGCGGGCGTGGAAATTGGATTTTTCAAGATTGAGAGAGTTTCAGATTTTGAGATGTATTGAGTGTGCAAGTCATGGCTCAGGCATGCATGGTTTTCGAAGCTGTAGTTTCGTATAGAATGATAGTGTCTTCTATATTGCTTAGCTTCGCAAGACTTTATTATACCAAATAAATTTGATATGCCGTTAGGTGTTAGTATAGGTTTTCGAAACATTAGTTTCTTACAACATCATGATACTTGACTAAACTTATATGCAAAATTCTGCGATCATTGAACTGCAAGACAAGTGTGCCAATATGCTTCCTTAATCCAAAAAAACAAATTCTTGTTTTGCAACTGTGAACTGTCCTGAATACATTATCCATGTAGTTGATTTATACAAATATCTTTAACCCTCTAGGCTTCCTAAGTACCATGTTATCAATCAGCCTGACTTCTCCTGCCCATACTGCAGTGCAAGCGACCACATAATTGGAATCTTTACAGTTTGAGATACTTCTTAATGTATTAGCATCTGCAATCGTAAAATACTCTGGTCTGAATTCAGGCATTTTTGCAAGTCGAGCCATCGCATAATCTTGTAATTCTTTACAAGACTTCTTGTACTTGTTTCTCTTTACATATTTGAGGACTTTGCTTATTTCAACAGCATTTGCCTTGTTTTCTGGTGTAAGTCTTACATTTCTAGAACTCATAGCAAGACCACTTTCTTCTCTGACGATAGGGATGACTCGCATTCGAGTTGGCAGATCAAAATGATTCATCATAAAATGAACCAAGGTGAACTGTTGGAAGTCTTTTTGACCCATATAAAGTGCATCAGGAGTCACAATGTCAAGTAGCCGTTTAACCACTTGTGCGACACCTTCGAAATGTCCAGGTCTGAATTCGCCTTCCATTTCTTTGTCTAGTCCTTGATAATCTAGATTGAGTTCTGTCTTTAGTTTTTTTGGATAGACTTCTTCAGTTGTAGGGGCAAAAACGATATCAACACCATTCTTTTTGAGTAATTTCTCATCTGCTACTAGCGTCCGAGGATATTTATCCAAATCTTTTTTCTCATTGAATTGTGTAGGGTTTACAAATACACTACATACAGTAATATCATTTTCATCACTAGATGATTGCATAAGAACCATGTGTCCTTGGTGTAGTGCTCCCATTGTTGGTGCGAGACCTACGGTCTTTCCTTTTGCTTTTAGCTTACTTATTTCGGTTTGTAGATCGGCTACAGTTGTGATTGTTTTCATGTTGTTTGTTATTGTAGGGGAAAGGTACGGCTAAGGAGTGACACAAAAATAGAATTATGCTGAGCGATTATGATAATAGTGTTGGTTTTCACAATAATTTGCAATCGGAGTATCATATTCGCTATACTTAAAAGGGCAAAATGTTACTACGGGGGTATTTGATTTAATGAATCGTAGGTTACAAATTCTGCCCGAGCCATGTATCAGCTCCTTGCCCTTTTTAAGGGAAAGGTTGGGATAGGGTTTCTTTCGTTGCTTGCGTGTTCAGCCCTTTCTCCTGTCTTTTGGCTACTGTCTTCGACAAATGTTACCTTTTGCTGAGCGATTAGAATAAACAGTGAATGTGGTCAACAATCATAAATAAGGGTCATATCATATTCGCTATGTGGATATTGCCTTAGGAATGAAACAATAATAAAGTTACATTCTTCTGCTTGATATTTTTCCTTT
>CAJXUU010000450.1 GCA_913061325.1 uncultured Saprospirales bacterium
TCCTCTTCGTCGGCAGCGTCAGATGTGTATAAGAGACAGGACTATGGGAACCTATTATGCCATAACTTATCAAGGTGAAAGTCCGCAAAAGGTAAAAGCGGATGTAGAGAGATTGCTAGTTGAGTTTAATAATTCATTATCAACTTATATACCTTCATCGTTTATTAGCCAACTAAATGATAGTGAAGCTGGAATAGATCTACCAATAGGTGATTTATTTTTCGAACCTGTATTAAAGAAAGCTATTGAACTTCATCAGAGAACAAATGGCAAGCTTAATACGGCAATTCTACCCCTATTAACCTATTGGAGAGATAACTCAACAAAGATTGATTCGACAAAGTCAAAAGAACTGCAACAGCTCGTTGCGAATTCTAAATTTAATATATTAGAAGGTAAAAATGGAAAATTTGTATCTAAATCGGATGCCAGAGCAAAGTTGGATTTTTCGAGCCTGGCAAAAGGGTATGGTATAGATGTGATTGGATATTATTTTGAAAAAGAAGGGGTAATCAATTATCTAGTTGATATTGGTGGAGAAGCAAGAGGATCTGGAGTAAGTAAGTCTGAGCAACCATGGAAATTGGCTATCAATAAACCTATGGAGGGATCAGCGCTTACAGAAATGGAATTGGTGGTGCAGCTCAGCGGACAATCTATTGCAACGAGCGGAAGCTATCGCCAGTTCTATGAAAAAGATGGTAAAAAGATAGCACACATAATGGATCCTATAACGGGCTATTCAACGACGTCAGATTTGTTGAGTGCAACAGTAATCACAGATGATTGCATGACAGCTGATGGTTTGGCTACAGCACTTATGGTCAGTAGTCTAGAAGAGGCGAAAGCATTTTTAGCTGAAAATAACTTTAAAGCATGCTTAATATATGATGCGGATGGCGACTCTAAGTTGGAAAAGTATTTTGCCAATGGTTTTGAGGAATTAGTATTGCATTCTAAGTAGTATTCTTTGTAAAAACAATAGCTTTGTGCTATAAAACTTAAACACATGAAATTTAATCTCGACCGAGACCTTATATTTTTTGATATCGAATCTACTGGACTAAATGTCATGAGAGATAGGATATTGCAGATAGCATTTATCAAATATCCTAAAGATGGAGGTGATCCAGTCGAACTAGAGATGTTGATCAATCCAGGTATTCCTATCTCAGAAGAGGCAATGAATGTACATGGGATTACTCCTGATAAATTGAAAAATAAACCTACATTCAAAGATGTTGCGGCTGAATTATTCAAATTTATTGGTACAGCTGATCTTTCTGGTTACAATTCAGATAGATTCGATATTCCAATGCTTATGGAAGAATTTCATAGATATGGTTACGATCTTGAGATTGAAAAACGACGTACTATAGACGTTCAGAAGATTTTCTATAAAATGGAACCTAGGACACTAAAAGCTGCACTGAAGCACTTTTGTGGTAAAGAATTAGTAGATGCTCATGATGCATTGGCAGATGTAAAAGCGACAGTCGATGTATTAGTAGGTCAACTAAAAAGGTATGAAGGTGTAGATTATATTGATGGGGATGATTTTGTGACTCCTGCTCCAATTAAAAATGACATGGGGGCTCTTGCCGACTTTACCCATGATAAACGTATGGTTGATGTCACTCAAAGGCTAAAGTATAATCCAGAAGGTGAAGTAGTATTTAATTTCGGAAAATTCTCAGGTAAGAAAGTAAGAGACATCATATCAAATGATCGTCAATACTATGCTTGGATAATGGATAAAGATTTTTCTGTACAGGTTAAAAAAGCGGTGAAGAAAATTATGGATGACATCATCAGAGAAAAATCGGCTAAGTAGCATTTTAAGCCTTCTCATCGTTTTCTATTTATGATATTAAAGAATTGGTCTCGTATTCTCTTTTGTTTCACAATGACAGTAGTCCTTGCTATTTCGTGTTATACTCCTATTGATGGTTGTTTAGATCCTGAATCTACTAATTATAGTATTGCAGGAGACAGAGATTGTGATGACTGTTGCACATATCCCAAAGTCAAACTGAGCATATTTCATCAGTATGGAGATACTACACTCATCCTAGAAGATACGTTAGTCAATAATCTAGGTCAGGAATACTCGATAATTAAATTTGCGTACTTCCTATCAGATTTTAAGATGTATACGGATGGTATAGTCCATGAGGTAGAGGACTCTATTCAACTTGATGTAGATGATGGAACAGAATATACAAAAGATGACGTCATTAGAGTCAGAAGAGATGGGTTTAGTTATGAGTTTGGTACTGTGATTTTTGAAGGAATTGGTGAGAAGCTTTCCTTCAATGTTGGTCTGCCGGAGATTTTAAATATGAATCCGTTTACAACACCAATTTCAGAGCATCCAATCACATCGGACGCTGATACTTTATTCAGAGAAGTCGAAGGCGATTATGTGTTTCAGAGAGTACAGATAGCACAAGGTGAAGAATTTAAAGATACAGTGATATATGATGTAGTTGGTCAACATAATTTAATAGAAGTTTCCATTCTTGTTGCTGACGACAAAGACTTCGTTTTTGAATCTTTTAGAGGTAAAAGTAAGACCATTATAATAGAAGCTAGATATAATATGTGGTTTGAAGATGTTGATTTTAGCATTATGAACAAAGAAGAGATAGAAACAGAAATGGCTATGAAATCAGCCAGTATGTTTAGGGCTAGAAACTAGTTGAGTACCACATAGTTACTTATTTATAATTTTCTATTATTTCAAATACAAAAAAATGGCGCTCCAAATGAAGCGCCAAAATAGTAGTAGATAGTTAGTTTATTTTTATACCTCATTATTATAATTCGTTTCTACATATTTATCCAATGTTAAGCACAGCCATAACACCTCCAGAAAGTGCACAAAAAGCAAGAACATATCCTGCGTCAATTGCAAACAATTTTAATGATTTTTTCTGGTATAAGTAATTTATTGCTACTGCAGGCACACAATATATTGAAGATGCCAATATTCCATGAAATGCTCCATGTACAAACGTTTGTTCTTCTGGAGTATGCATATTAATAACATAATTAATTCCAAATGAAATAATACACATCATCAAGAATGAGAGTCCATGAGTAAGTGCCATGCCTGATTGTGCATCCTCATCTGATATACCAGTTTCTCCTTGCCATATTTTTCCAAATAATACTGTGTACCAAGCAAATCCTAATAGAAAAGCTGTTAAGCCTCCAATGAGGGGTTCTAAAAAAGCCATAGATAAAAATTTAAGTTAGTTAGTTAGTTAGTTAGTTAGTTAGTTAGTTAGTTAGTTAGTTAGTTAGTTAGT
>CAJXUU010000451.1 GCA_913061325.1 uncultured Saprospirales bacterium
CGCCAAATCATTCCACGAATTTGCAATTCGCTACAATGATCGACGATCGCTTTATAATGTTGACTAAAAAGGACATATCTAGTTTTGAAAACAAATCTCAACATATATAAAAAAACGACAAACTGAAATGCACCTTATTCGAATGGATTACTCTAAATTAAGACTTCTTGGCCTTATTCTATTTTCATTTGTCTTAATATCTGGAATCATTGACTTAGATGTTTTATACAACTATACCGATTCCAATATTCCAGAAAATATAGATGTAGGTATAGATAATGCTCCCTCTGACAATCTAATGGACGACAAAGTCGCAACCTTAGGACGGGTTTTGTTTTACGATAAAAAATTGTCTACCAATAATACGGTATCATGTGCAAGTTGTCATAAACAAGAACTGGCATTTGGGGTTCAAGAACTTCAAGGAACTGGAGTTAATGGATTAACACTTCGCAGACCTATGCGTCTCCTAAATATTCGATTAGTAGATGCGCCGTTTGAAGGGCTCTTTTGGGATGAACGTGCTGCAACCCTTGAAGATTTAGCTACAGAACCTATTAAGGATCATATTGAAATGGGCTATAGTGGTTTTGGAGATGGTCCTGATTTCAATGATTTGATACTAAAGCTGGAAGGGGTAGATTATTACAATGAACTATTTACTTTTGCCTATGGTGATCATTCCATTACTGAGGAAAGAATATCTAAAGCAATAGCTCAATTCGTAAGAAGTATTGAATCTTATGACTCAAGGTTTGATGCGGGTTTCGCTTTGGTTGATGGTACTCCTTCGAATGGAAATATAGAATTGGATTTCCCCAACTTTACTCCTGTGGAAAATTTAGGAAAAGCGCTTTTTACAAGTGAATCAATTAAAGATACAAATGGGGCACGGATAGGAGGAGGTTTAGGCTGTTTTCATTGCCATACAGCTCCATCATTTACCTTTACATCGCAGCATGGCAATAATGGTGTTATTTCAGAAATTGATGGTTCAGAAGTATTA
The DNA here is from genome assembly GCA_913061325.1 of uncultured Saprospirales bacterium. Lineage (GTDB taxonomy): Bacteria > Bacteroidota > Bacteroidia > Chitinophagales > Saprospiraceae > CAJXUU01. Next base: position 1,007 of record CAJXUU010000451.1, read on the forward strand.
AACATAGTTAAAGCTCCAAGTTTACGTGATGTTTTTGGGCCAAGTGGTACTTTAAATGGTCCATTGTTTCATAACGGGCAAGCCACTACTTTTAATGAATTACTGAATCATTATAATGATGTGTCTTCAACAAATTTTATGTTAGATCATAGGTTGAGGGGTAATGGAATCCCTTTAAATCTTACAATAGAAGAAAGACAACAAGTAGAAGCGTTTGTTAAGACATTAACAGGGTCTGATATTTATACAAATGAAAAGTGGTCTAATCCATTTGATAGCAATGATGAGATAGAATTGATCGGAGGGTCTGTTGGTATTTCATTTACTATTAATAATGGGAGTTCTATCACAGTTTACCCGAATCCTTCTGAAGAATACATCAGAATCAGTGGTTTGAATGAGCTTCAATACTACGGAGAGATTTATAGTGTGGATGGACAAAAAGTTTGGCAGGGCTCGATTTATTCAGATCAGGAAATTAACATAAGTGCGTTGCCAAAAGGTATTTATTCGTTGTCGTTGTTTAATAATAGCAAGAACTTAATTAGTAGGAATAAATTCATCAAGTCATGATGTCAGATTTGAAATGAGACGAATAAGACAAGAAGAAATAGAATTAATTAAGAAGTTAAGCAATGGACTTTTTATAATACCTGAGCACGTCAGAGATATGAAAGATGGAAAAATGGGATCAATCTCATTTGATATTGAAAAAAAACAATTTCGTAATGAACAAGTTTCTTCGGCAGAATACATTGATGGTGATGGGGTTTTAGTAAGCATAGAACTGACAAGTGATAAAAATGGTAAACTATTTGAACTAGATTTTTGGAAGGTTAATTTTGAGCCATTAATAGTTTATCCGACCATTGAAAAAGTAAGTATAAAAGCTGTTGACAAACCCTAAACTGCTTTGAAATGAAGCGACCGTTTTTAATGTTTTCAGTTTGAGCAATACCTATAAAATGATAAGAAAACTTATTTCAGCAAAAATCAAACGAATATTTTTTTGCTAATCATGCTGGGCATGAGCAAGCTGACCATACTCCTGTAGGCATGCTCGAAGAAGTGTCTCAAATCGTTCCATTTTTGCGGGCAGTTGTAGGTCATATTTATTTAAATGAAACGATGCTTGCCTTTCTCATGTTTCGAAATATGGAAACTTGTACTATCTTTGTGAAATTCACATTTGAACTACTTTACAACTACATTCTTAGAGGATGCTAAAAAGTATCTAGAGACTCTAGACAGGAAATCTGCGGCAAAACTACTTTATGTTATTGATGCAGCAGAACAAACAAATGATCCAAAGCTCTTTAAAAAGCTAAGTGGAGAAATCTGGGAATTTAGGAGTAAATATATGGGTAAGCAAAACCGATTGTTAGCATTTTGGGATAAAACGGACGGCAAAGAAACTTTCGTAATAGCTACTCATGGGTTTATTAAGAAGTCAAAGAAAATTCCGTCAAGAGAAATTGATAAAGCTGAAGCTATTAGACAATCCTACTTTTTTAACAAATCAAATAAATAATTATGAAATCTAAAGAGTTGAAAACCTATACTCTTCAAGAAATGAAAGATCAATTTGTTGGGGAAATAGGAACGAAAGAACGTGAGGAATATGAATACGAACTAAAAATGGATGTTATTGGTCGTATGATTAAACAAGCTCGAAAAGAAAGAAAACTGACACAGGAACAATTAGGGAATATTGTAGGAGTTAAAAAATCTCAAATTTCAAAACTTGAGAATAATGCTAATAGTGCAACGATAGATACTATTGTTCGGGTATTTAAAGCATTGAAGGCTGAAATCAACTTTAATGTGAAGTTGGAAGAGGAATACATACAATTAGTGTGACATAAAAGAGCTTAACAATTGTCAATTTCTAATTGACATAGTTGGGTTTGGACTCAAATTTCGAAAAAATGAAAACAACAACATTTCTAACATTTGTAGGGGATCAATGCGGAAAGGGTGATGAAGCAATAAATTTCTACATTTCCCTCTTTCCGAATTCGGAAATTAAAAGCATAGTAAAGTACTCAGAAGGAGAGGCTGGTGGAACACCTGAGCTTATCAAATATGGGGTGTTTACATTAAATGGTACTGAGTACAGGGTTTCCGAAAGTAATTACAATCACGCTTGGTCATTTAATCCAGCGGTATCACTGTTCGTTGAATGTAATTCTGAAAATGAGATAGACACATTATTCGAAACACTTTCTTCAAATGGAGGCCAAATAATGGTCCCTTTAGACAACTACGAAACAGGAGATCTGTCTCTTATACAC
>CAJXUU010000452.1 GCA_913061325.1 uncultured Saprospirales bacterium
CGAGATTTCTGCCTGTCTCGTGGGCTCGGAGATGTGTATAAGAGACAGACAGTGAATAGGATAAAAAACAGATTTGAACTCGGAGGGAAAGTAGCAATTGTGACGGGAGCCTCAAAAGGAATAGGTGAAAGTATTGCTAGAGGTTTAGCCGAACAAGGAGCTAAAGTAGTGGTATGCAGTCGAAACCAAGATGCTGTAGATGCAGTTGCAGAGTCATTTGTTTCTGAAGGCTTTGAGGCAGTTGGTATCTCGTGTAATGTAGGTGATAAGGGGCAATTAGAAAATCTAGTAACCAAAACGATATCTAAGTATGGGGGGATAGATATAATTGTCAACAATGCAGCGACTAATCCCGTTTTTGGAAAACTATCAGATGCTGATGATGCTGTGTTTGATAAAATAATGAATGTAAATGTAAAGGCTTGCATGCAGCTTGCAAATATGTGTTATCCATCTATGAAGTCAAGAGGTGGTGGGTCAATAATCAATATTGCTTCTGTGGAAGGCTTGAAACCTTCATTTGGTCTCGGACTATATAGTATAAGTAAAGCTGCACTCATCATGCTCACAAAATCACAGGCAAAAGAATGGGGTAGAGCGGGGATAAGAAGTAATGCTATTTGTCCAGGATTGATAAAAACAAAATTCAGCTCTTCCATATGGCAAAACGAAGATATGCTTGCTCAGTTTGAGAATGCACTTCCTGCAGGACGGATGGCAGAACCAGATGAGATGGCTGGATTAGCTGTATATTTAGCATCTGATGCTGCCAGTTATTCAACAGGCGGAGCTTATACTTCAGATGGTGGTTTTATGTTAATTGGTTGACATTCTGTGATGCAATAAAATCAATTTATTATATTGTGGTATAACAAACCAATTATGAATAAAACATTAATGTGTACGCTTCTTTGTATTTTCGTTTTTTCCTGCAAAGAAACACCAAAAGAAGTGATTTCTCGGATGGATATCAATTCGCAAGCTGATATAGATTACATATGTGAAAATTTACCAGATGGTGATACATTTGTAGGTAGTATTATTGCTATCACAGATATTGAATTAGACTATAAATGTCTTCGGGAGTTAAGAAATATTGAAGGAACGGTTATTTTAGATGGTCCTAAAACTACAGAGGCATTTATGAACTTGGAGACGGTAATAGGAGGGGAAGTATTTGCAATTTGTGATTATACTGTGGATACTATGCATTTTCCCAATTTGAGAATTATAGATACTGGACTTGGGCTTTCTATTTCTACTGGTTGTAGGTTTGATAATGTATTGTATATGCCCAACATTGAAATGTTATCAAACCTTATTATTACTGCGTCTGGATTCGATGGTTCTGGACTGCGAGAAGGTACATTACTAGGATTCGACAAATTAGAAGAAATTAACAATATGGATCTTGATATAGATTTTTCTAATGAATATTTCAAGATCGATGGATTTTCAAAGCTTGAAAGGGTAAATGGAAGGTTTGAAATAAGGGCTATTGGTAATTCTTTTAATATATCAGAAAAAAGTTTTTCAAATTTGACTGAGATAAATGAAGGCAAAATTTACAAGAATTTTGATGAGAATCAAACAGTAAATCTTGTAGATATTTTACCAAACTTAAAATTTTGCAAAAACCTTGAGGTTTATAATTTTGATCCTTTAGATGCTTGTTATTTGAATGATCAAATGCAATCTAGTGAAGTTGATATTCAAATGCTTCACACGCTTACTAATGAATATTTCAACAATGAAAGCCTTTTGGACTTGTGTAATTAAAATGCTCAAAAGATATAGACAATAAAGTTGAATTTGAAATAATTTTGTAAAGCCTCATTTTTTTATGGGGCTTTACTGGTTATATTTTATCTGAAATGAAAAGTTCTGAGTTGATGTCAAATTCAATATGAAATATTATTGTTTCTTACAGAAGTGAAAATAATTGATATCTTGAAGCCAGTAACTAAAGATAGCAAATACCAATCTATGAATTTCGAATACACACAAAAATCATTAGACCTACAAACGAGAGTTGATGATTTTATGCAGAAACATATATTTCCATTAGAAAAGGAATTTACAGAATACACGTTTGCTAATCCATGGAAACATTTTCCTCCACAAGAAGAACTTAAACAGCTTGCTAAGAAGGAAGGACTTTGGAATTTGTTTTTACCAGAAGATTATGGGGAGGACAGTCCAGGGTTGACAAATTTAGAATATGCGCCTCTGGCAGCATTAATGGGGCGCGTACTTTGGTCTTCTCAAGTATTTAATTGTTCGGCTCCTGATACTGGTAATATGGAAGTATTATCAAAATATGGGACTGAAGAACAGAAACGAAAGTGGCTAGATCCATTGATGAGAGGTGAGATAAGATCTGCTTTTTTGATGACAGAGCCCGATGTTGCTTCATCAGATGCAACCAACATAGAAACGTCGATCGTACGCGATGGGGATGAATATGTTATAAATGGCAGGAAATGGTGGTCAACTGGAGCTATGAATCCGAGCACAAAAGTCTACATAGTAATGGGCAAGACTGATCCTAATGCTGATAGACATGTCCAGCAATCTATGATAATTGTACCAGCAGATACTGAAGGGGTAAAAATAGTAAGACCTTTGAGAGTCTTCGGTAATATAGAATCACCTGAAGGTCATGCTGAGATTGAATTGAAAAATGTAAGAGTACCGGTTACTAATCTATTAGTAGGAGAGGGGCAGGGTTTTGCTATTGCACAAGGAAGATTAGGGCCAGGAAGAATTCACCACTGTATGCGTTTGATAGGTGCAGCAGACAGAGCTCTTGATCTAATGTGTGAACGTGTAGCAAATCGGGAGGCATTTGGACGAAAGATAGCTCAGTTTTCTAGTATCAGACAAGATATAGCTAAGTCTAGATGTGAAATTGAACAAGCTCGTTTGCTTACACTTTCGGCTGCGGATAAAATAGATAGATTTGGAGTGAAGGAAGCTAAGGACCTAGTAGCCATGATAAAAATCGTTGTGCCACAAATGGCTTGTAATGTGATAGATAGATCTATACAGGCTCATGGTGGTTTGGGAGTGAGTCAAGATACTCCTTTAGCTGATTTCTGGATATATGCCCGTTCCATTAGAATAGCTGATGGTCCAGATGAAGTGCATATGTATCAGTTGGGTAGAAATACCATCAGACAAAGAAGTGATTTAAAAACGTAAGTTAAAATGATTTGTATCCCGTCAAGTCGGGACAGGTATGCTTGGTTATCAAGTTGAAGCGATTTTTAAGAAGCATAGCCATAGCTACGCG
>CAJXUU010000453.1 GCA_913061325.1 uncultured Saprospirales bacterium
CTATCCTCTTCGTCGGCAGCGTCAGATGTGTATAAGAGACAGATATTATATATCTGATTGCAACCGTAACATTTATAGTTGGCCTAAAAATGTTGGGCCACCCGGAAACGGCAAAAAAAGGCAATCTAATAGCGGCGGCCGGTATGGGATTGGCCATTTTGGGAACTGTTTTTGTTCATGAATTGGAGGTCTCCCCCCTGATATATATCCTAGTGGGAATAGCAATTCTTATAGGGTCTATCATAGGCTGGTTGATCGCCATAAAGGTAGAAATGACGAAGATGCCGGAATTGGTCTCTTTATTCAATGGTTTTGGGGGTGCAAGCGCAGCACTTATTGGCCTAGTGGAATACGGTAAAAATGTAACCAATGCTACCCAGTCCATGACTATAGTTTCAGGTATAATAATCGGGGCCATTACTTTTTCCGGTAGTTTAATTGCCTGGGGTAAATTGAACGGCTCCTTAAAAAGCGTGGTAAGGATACCCTATTACAACATTGTAAACAACATTACTATTATTGGAATTATCATTTTTGCGGCATTTATGGTCGCTTCCAGCGTAGATAGTCAACTGTTTTTGTATGCACTATTGGCTGCTGGCCTTATCTATGGAATTCTATTTGTGCTTCCTATAGGAGGCGCTGATATGCCCGTGGTAATCTCTTTATTGAATTCCCTGACAGGTATTGCCGCAGCCATAACAGGTATTTTATATAATAATATGGTAATGCTCGTAGGGGGTATATTAGTGGGTTCTGCCGGTATTATCCTAACTGTGGCAATGTGCAAGGCCATGAATAGGACCTTAGGATCCGTAATTTTTGGTGCTTTTGGGGGAGCAGCTGCAACAGCAGGTGAGAATAAGGCCTTAGGGTCTATAAAAAGCACCACCGCCAGCGATGCTGCCATTATGATGAATTACGCAAACAATGTGGTCATAGTTCCGGGCTATGGCTTGGCAGTTGCACAGGCTCAACATGTAATTCATGAGTTGGAAGAAATATTGATAAAAAGAGGGGTAAATGTAAAATATGCAATCCATCCTGTGGCAGGCCGTATGCCGGGACATATGAATGTGTTATTGGCCGAATCCAATGTAGAATACAATATGTTGGTTGAAATGGAAGATATTAACCCCCAATTTAGCAATACCGATATAGTATTGGTTGTTGGGGCGAATGACGTTGTTAACCCGGCAGCACACAACAATCCGGCAAGTCCTATTTACGGTATGCCAATTTTGGATGTGGAAAATGCCAAACATATCATCGTAAACAAACGGAGTATGAACGCTGGTTATGCAGGGATAGAGAACGAATTGTTCTATAATACCAAAACCTCCATGCTTTTCGGTGACGCCAAGGCAGCTTTGACAGATTTGGTGGCGGAAATGAAAAATATCTAAATCCTATGAAGAATTTCAGGTTAATCTTAAGTGGAGGTATAATTGGTGGGTTTAGGGCCCTGTAGCATCTAAAAATTCATAAACAAGAGGGCGATATTTAGTGGTCGCCCTCCTTGTTCTTAATGGATTCAATATCCATGAAACTACTTAATAGAAGTGCTGATACCGCAATCAATGAGGTAAAATGAAACCATTTGTTTTAATGGTCAATCTATTTTTATCATATTAGGAGAACCTATAGTTGGAAAAATACAAATCACTCAAAAGAAATATGTCGGCTCATGTTTTCTTCCACGGACATAAAAGACTCTACCCCTTTTATCCCGTCTATGGTTAAAATGGTATCCTGGTAAACATCCCTATAATGCATACTATCCCTGGCGTGCATTTTAAGAAAAATATCATACTTGCCAGTGCTATGGTGAATTTTGACCACTTCCGGCACCTTTTGCAGGGCCTCGATAACTTGTTTGTACATAAAACTTTCACGTAGATAAACTCCTAGAAAAATGGTCATTTTCCATCCAATCTTGCTGTAGTCCAGATTTAGGGTCGCCCCCTTTATCAGCCCCAAATTTATCATTTTCTTTGTCCGGGCATGTACAGTGCCTGGGGAAATACCCGCCTTTTTAGCTACTTCGGTATAGGGCATCTGTGCATTGTCTGCCAGCAAACTTAAAATTTTGAAATCCATTTCATCTATTCTATCTTTCATATTGTTCAATTTGAGATTATCTAGACCATTAAATATCTGTTATTAGTATAACATCAGCTGCGAAATGCTGTGTTTTATTCTGATAATTATAAGTTTCAGTAAATTTAATTCATCATTTAACGAAAAACACTAATAATATGATAATAAAAGGATGTAAAAATAATTTTATGTCATTTTTCAGAAGTAGGATTTTTCATATTATTAAAAATCATTTTTTCATTTTTTTGTTCCTTACATTGGCCTCTAAACCTTGAATTCTAAATTCTAACATATCATTATAAAAATTGATAAAATCTATATATATGACATATAATAATGGATTAAACTATCAATTATTTAGTTTTAGATAAAAACAGTCTCCTTTATTGAAATCTTGGGTTCAACTCCCATGATCTCTATCAACTAAATACCTCAACCTTTAAATATGCAATATTTGGAACCATTGCCTAATGGCAACAGGAACTAGGCTCCTTTTCCAATTGTAAGAATTAGGTCTGCTGCTATTATAGGCTATAATTAAGGATTCTCTTTTATAGCTTTCCTATATCCCTCTAATTGACAAGAACAAAAACATCCTAATCTATTTGGTTTTTGGAACTTTTACGAATGCCCTAATCAGTTGTTCAAAAGAAAAAATCGACTCCTATATATATAGGTATACATTTTCCCAATATTGATTTAGTTTTAATCCAATATTATCAATGTTTATAATAAAGGTTAACCCTTAACCCCAATTCCATTAATCATTCCGTTTTTAGTTTGAATTCCCTATATACCACTACGGACCAATGTCTATACCCTTTACAACAATTAAGATAATGTAGCACTATGCGTTTAACTGGTTTCCTTTAATAGTCCGGGCACTGAAAGTTGCTCCTATTGTATTAGCTATAATATACTGGAACAACTTGAACCCCTATTATTGGACCAGACTAGTAATATCTCCAAGGAATTGGGGGTAATAATAAACCCTGTGGATGAAAACTAAGACCTACCCCTGTACAAAACTTGCAAAAACGCCCATCCAAGGTCAAATCATATCGTTTTAACACTTTTTAGATCATAATAAACATATGTGTCAGTTTTTTGCAAAAATAACGATGAAAAATATTCAATAAAATCTGTCTCTTATACACATCTCCGAGCCCACGAGACAGGCAGAAATC
>CAJXUU010000454.1 GCA_913061325.1 uncultured Saprospirales bacterium
TTACTATTATCCATATGTGATTGTGAAGTCAAATTGCAACATAAGTGCAATTTGTTCTACACACCCTAAACTCAAGATTTTTGATTGCACTAAATAATTTGTTAGCTTTACGTATATCCAATAGGTTTTAGGCAAACAAAATGATGTTCCTTTATTTGAATGAAACTTAAAAAAACCTAAATAATATATCTACAACCATTAAACAAAATCAAAATGAAAAGAAGAACATTTCTTACCGCAGCAGGCACAGTTGGAACAATAGGCGTTGCATCAAGTGCTACTTCAGTCACCTCTTTATACAGTAATATTAATACGAGCGTTTTGCTTGCAGAGTTTGACACACCTACAAGAACCATGTTAGATAAACTGATAAGTGCCGTTTCAGAAAATGCTTTGTCATTAGGTTTAGATTCAAAAATTGCAAAACATATTGCAATGCCAGTACACATTATCAGTAAGGACTTTTCAAAAGGTAGTCAGAGTATTGTTTATAAAAACAAGGCTGGCCAAGTAGTATCTATGTCAATAGTAAACAAAGTTGAAAAAGTTACTATTCAAAAAACAGCTTAAAATAGTTCGTTTTGTCTTATTTATTTATTCACTAAATTATAATTGATCATTTAGTGAATCAATATTTATAACCAAGAGAAAATTAGTTAAGGCAATTCTAAATAATAATAAAAGGGTTCACGATTAAAACTGTGATCCCTTTTTACTTATTCTTTTTACTAATACAAATAGTGGCAATTATCACTCTGATTACAAGGAAATTAAACTATGATTTGCACAGAAGTTTTAGATGTTTTAAAGCTTCAAAAATCGTCTAATTATAAAATCTTCTCCATCCATAATTTTCAATAAATAAGCACCATTTTGCAATTCACCAATATCTATTGTCGCTGTATCACCATCAAAATCAACTGATCTTAAATCAATAACACGCCCATTCATATCTAAAATCATAACATCAATTTGATTTCTAATACCTAATTCTCTTGTAATCTTTATTTTAGAAGAAGCTGGATTAGGGCTTAATTTCAAATCTTTAAATACTGGATCTGTAATATCAGTTATAATATGATTAATTGACACTTCACAACCATTACCATCTGCAACAGTAAAGATATATTCACCTGGTTGAATATTTTTAAAAGTTGGACTGACTTGAAAAACTGCACCATTAATTGAATATACATAATACCCTGTTCCACCATCCGCAACTACAGTAATTGTTCCATTCGTACCATTGATTACTTCTATAAATAATTCGTTTGGTTCATTTATTTCAATCTCCAGCTCTGCTATACATTCAAAAGAATCAACTGCAGTAAGCGTATATTGTCCTGAAGCAAGATTTATAAAATTACTATCTGGATTAGATTCTCCATTGATGTACCAAGAAATATCTCCAATAAATTTAGGGATATTCAAAATATAAAGTCCATCATCTTCACCATAACACGAGACATCAGAAAATCCAGTTCCTGCTATTATTAAAGAGCCTATTTTACCTATATTAACTTCAGTTGACATAGTACATCCAAGGCTGTCTTCTACAGCTATTATATAATTGTTCGGCATTAATTCTGTAAAAATTCCGTCTGATTGTATACCATTTTGTTCGAATATATATTGTCCTACACCTCCTGTTGCAGAAAGTGAGATATATCCTGTCGTACCTTCAGCACAATTAACTGAAGAAACAGAATCTATCGATATCTGAAGTGGTGGATTTTCATCTATCAAAATCGTATCTTCCAAAATACAGCCTAAAGAATCAACAATCGTCAAAACCAAATCTCCTCCTATTAAATTGGATAAAGTAACGAATGAGCTATCCTGTGAAATAGTACCAATAGGCGTAATTACATCATACGGTGTATTCCCTCCAGACAAATCAAATGATACACCCCCAGAATCTCCGCCAAAACAGGCCACTCCTAAAACGTTCTCAATTTCTAAGTTCAATTCATCAGGTCCATTTATGATAATTAGAACATTGGATGTACAACCAACCGAATCAGTAGCTGTAATTATATAATTCCCTTCTCCAAGGTTTTCAAATAAAGTAGTGGTAACCTCAGGTTCACCATCAAGGCTATACTTTATATTTCCTTCTCCCCCGTTAGAAGAAACCAAAACAGATGCATCTGACTCACCAAAACATGATACATCACTCTGAATCTCTACTTCAATTGACAAATCTGACAACTGGTTTATCTCAAACTGTAATGAAGCGGCACATCCCGTCGAATCACATGCTGTTGCAAAATATATTCCCGCTGGTAAATTAAAGGTATCAAATTCACCTACAAACTCGTCTACTGAATACAATACTGCACCTTGAGCACCAATTAAATCAAAAATAACCTCTCCAAATTCACCACATGAAGCAGGTGTGATAGAAGTAGCAATAAGTTCTAAAGGTCCAGGTTCTGTTACCACAATACTCAATAAAGCCGAACATCCTTTCATATCAGTTACTTGAATATCATATATACCTGCAACTAAATTTTCATACACTCCTATAGTATCTTCCGCTAAACCTTCAAACGAATATTGGTACCCTGGATTTCCACCGGTTACATTTATAGTAATACTACCAGTTGAATCTCCTGCACAATTTATAGCTACTACATCAGCGAGGATTACTATTGAATCTGGTTCCGAAATAATAAATGAGGCTGTTTCTATACAACCATTTCCATCCATTACAGAAACCGAATGCAAGCCGACTGGTAGTGAAGAAAAAAAATCGAATACGTCAAAATCCCCACCATCTATAGCATATACATATTCTCCTACACCTCCCAATGCAAATACAGAAGTAGACCCATCAGAATCACCAGGGCATGTTACCCCAACAACGTCTATTTCAGTAACTAAAAGATCAGGAGGAGAAATAATATCCAAAGTAATCTGAGATTCGCAACCATTATCATCAAAAACAGAAACTACATAAAAACCAGATGGCATTCCTGTAAATATTCCAGAAGATTGTTCTGAACTACCGTTAACTGAATAAGTGTAACCTGAAGCAGCTGTTCCTCCTGAACCCTCTACTTCAATACTCCCTTCGAAAGCCCCAAAACAAATGTTGTCTGTTGAATTTATAAAGGTATTTACTAATAACGATGGATTTACCAATGTTACGTTTATCGTTGCTGTATTCTCTAATCCGTCCTTAACAATGATTGTATAATCCCCTGCAGCCAATCCTGTAAATCTGTCTCTTATACACATCTCCGAGCCCACGAGACAGGCAGAAAT
>CAJXUU010000455.1 GCA_913061325.1 uncultured Saprospirales bacterium
CGAGATTTCTGCCTGTCTCGTGGGCTCGGAGATGTGTATAAGAGACAGAATTTAGGTATTAAACAAAATTAAGACCTCAAGAAAATTAATGAAAATACAATTTGACAGTAGTTTAGACTACCAGAAGGAAGCTATTAGAGCTATTACAGACATTTTTCAAGGTCAGGAAGTATGTGAGGCTAATTTTACAGTATACTCACCAGAATTTTTAGCTAAACAACAAAATATAGCCTTTAACGAAATAGGTTATGGCAACCGTTTAATGCTTACGGAAGGTAATATTATTGAAAATGTACAAAACATTCAATTGGCTAATGGTTTAAAACCTTCAGACCGTAATGAAGTGGATAGAAATCTTTTAGATTTTACTATTGAAATGGAAACCGGTACGGGTAAAACGTATGTATACCTTCGTACCATAATGGAAATGTATAGAAAATATGGTTTTTCAAAACATATTATTGTAGTTCCTTCCATTCCAATTAAAGAAGGAGTGTATAAGTCATTGCAAATAACAAAAGACCACTTCAGGCAACTATATGATAATATTAACTATAATTTCTTTATTTATGATAGTAGTAAACTGAATGAAGTAAGAGATTTCTCTACCAATGATGGCTTATCCATAATGGTAATTAATATTGATGCATTTCGGAAAAGCTTTGAGAATCCAAATGATGAGAAAAAGACAGCAAACATTATACACCGTTACAACGATAAATTGGGATACAAACCTTTGGACCTCATCAAAAACACCAACCCCGTTGTCTTTATAGATGAGCCACAAAGTACCATGAGTACAGCACTTGCCAAAAAAGCAGTTAAAGGGTTAAATCCATTAGCAATACTACGCTATTCTGCTACTCATAAAAAGGATGAGAAAATAAATATGATGTATAAGCTGGATGCTGTAGATGCTTATGAAAAGAAGTTGGTGAAGCAAATAGAAATAGGCTCAATCCAGACTGAAGGGATGAATAACCAAGCATTTATAAGTCTTTTGGAAGTACGTTCCAGGGGAGGGAATATTGAAGCACGTTTGGAGGTCGATGCTTTACAAAATGGGAAGATAAGACGAGTAAGAAAATGGGTGAAGCAAAACCAAGATTTAGAGGAACTTACGGGGAGAATTGAATATGAAGGTTACATCATTAAAGATATTTACGTACAGGATGAGTATATTGATTTTACCAGTCGAGACGAAGAACTCAAAGTAGGTGAAACAATAGGAAGTGTTGATGATAAACAAATTAAAAGAGCATTAATAAACAAAACCATTGAGGCGCACCTGGACAAGGAACTTGTCCTAAATCCTCTAGGTATTAAGGTTTTAAGCTTATTTTTTATCGACTCTGTGGGTAAATATCGCGTATACGACGAAGATGGGAACCCATCTTTAGGAGAATATGCCGAGATATTTGAACAGGAATATCGGAGGCTTATTAAGAAAACAAAATATGCCAGTCTTTTTGGAGAAATGAAAGATGTGGAGGTGAATGCCTCAGAAGTACATAATGGCTATTTCTCTATCGATAAAAAAAGCAAAGCCAGCAATAAAAAAGAGAAGTTTGAATACTTTAAAGATACTTCAGGTTCTGTAAACGCGGATGAGGATACGTATAATCTCATTATGCGTGACAAAGAGAAATTACTAAGCTTTGATTCTAAGCTACGCTTTATTTTCTCCCATTCAGCATTAAAAGAAGGGTGGGATAACCCCAACGTGTTCCAGATTTGTACTCTTAAAGACGCTGGAAACTCCGACATTAGACGTAGACAGGAAATTGGTCGTGGCCTACGTTTATGTGTAAATCAAGATGGCGAACGTGTTTATGGTTTTGAAACCAATACGTTAACAGTAATGGCCACGGAGTCCTATGTGGAATTTGTGGACAACCTTCAGAAAGAAATTGAGGCCGATACAGGAATCAAATTTGGAATCCTAGAATCACATAGCTTTAATAATATTGTGATGAGTATTGAAGGGGAGCAAGTTAATTATTTGGGGCAGGAGAAATCGGAACAATTATATGATTATCTCATCCTTAAAGGCTATATCGATTCCAGAGGAAAAGTACAGGATTTGTTGCGTATAGCTATAAAAGAAGACAATGTAGAACTTCCAGAAGAATTTACGGAAAGCGAACATGTAGAAAAACAGATTCTCAACAACTTAAAAGATGCAGCTGGAAAACTTCAAATTAAGAATCAAGAAGATAAAAAAAGTGTTAAAGTAAATAAACGGATACTCAATAGTCCAGAATTTAAAGCACTTTGGGACCGAGTAAAATATAAAACAACATTTTCTGTAGATTTTGATTCGGATAGCCTCGTTAAGGAGTGTATAAAGGCAATAGACGATAGATTGCAAATCACCAGGGGGAAGCTTCATTATTCAAAAGTTAAGGTGGCTATGAACATTGGCGGGCTTCAAGTAAATGAAGACCCAAAAACTTATTCAGAAAACGTAAATGAGGAAGTTGAAGTTTTACCAGACATTGTAGGGTATCTGCAAAATGAAACGCAATTAACACGTAAATCAATAGTTAAGATTCTTACAGGAACAAATAAGCTGCCATATTTTAAAATCAATCCTCAAAAATTTATTGAAGGTTGTATAGACATTATCAATGAGCAAATGCGCTTACATATCATAGATGGTATTCAATATAAAAAAATAGGTGGTTCGCAATATTATAGTCAAGAGTTATTTGAGAATGAAGAACTCTTCGGTTACCTGAAGAGCAATCTAAAGGTATCTGAGAAATCTCCTTATGATTATGTGGTCTACGATTCTAATATAGAATCTCAATTGGCTACCGATTTTGAGAATAGTGATAATATTTCAGTGTATGCAAAACTTCCTGGGTGGTTTAAAATAGACACGCCGTTGGGGACATATAACCCAGATTGGGCTATACTTTGGAAGGATGGAGATGATGAGAAGTTGTATTTCGTAGTTGAGTCTAAGGGTACTACATTGTTTGGGGATTTGAGACCGAAAGAACAAGGGAAAATAGATTGTGGTAAAAAGCATTTTAAAGCGCTGAACACTGAAATGATTGTGGCGGCTAGTATGGATGAGGTAGTTAATCATGCCTTGCAGTAATTACAGGCTATGGAGTTAAAAAAAGTACTTTTAGATAGTCCACTATATTTTGAATGTCCAGTATCTGGCGAAGTTATAATTGATTAAGAAAATAAAAACTAATATTTGGTTAGCCCAGGAATATTGGTCTGTGATGATATTCATTAC
>CAJXUU010000456.1 GCA_913061325.1 uncultured Saprospirales bacterium
GATTTATTACAAAAAGAGGAAAAAATTCAATTGAGAAATTTATTAATAAGCACAGATTCTTACATAATTGATAAAAGTGAAAATTCAATCTACGTGGGATTATGGGGATTCTTAGATGTTCGTCACGGAATTTATTATCCTCTGAAAGAAGAAAAGCCAAAGGATAGAATTAGAGAATTAAAATCAAATTGGTTCTATTGAATAAAAAAGAACACGAACGCCAAACAATGTGTAGTTTGTCTATGTCTCCCATTCGGTCGCCAAGGCCGTAACATTAACCACAATGAATAAAGGATAATCATGAATTTAGAACAGATCAAAGAAAGAACAAGGCCCTTAATCAACGAGTTGTCGCCTGTATCGGAGGCCTCGTTAGGTCTGGTGAGTGACTTGATCGTAATTGAAGTTTATGAAAAAGGACATGTGTTTATTGATAGAGGAAAAAGAAATAACAAAGAATATTTTGTTTACGAAGGAATTTGCCGGAGCTTTTTGCTAAATCCGGAAGGTGAAGAAGTAACCTTATCTTATTTTCTTGAAAGCAGTGTACTCTCTCCGAATAAAACGAGAACGGCTAATCAAATATCTCACCTCAATTTTCAAGCGCTTACAAAACTAAAAGTTGCCAGTTTAGATGCTGACAAGTTTGAGCAGCTAATGATAGATCACATTGACATACGCGAGTTTGGAAATATGGTTTTACAAAATGAACTTCTTGCAAAAGTTGAAAAAGAAATAGGCCTCGCTTCGCTGAATGCTAAAGAAAGGCTCATTCTTTTTAGAGAAAAATATCACTTTTTGGAAAATCTCATCTCACATGTTGACATAGCCTCCTATCTGGGAATTACAAATATATCCCTAAGCAGACTCCGTAAAGGACTCAAGGAGTAAAATGTCACCCTTTAACAAATGTTAATGGATTTGATTTTAGGATCATTGATCTTTGCAATGAACTTAAAACCAAAGAAAGATGAAAAATTTATCAAGCACCCTCACACATGGATTTAATGTAAATAAAATTAACCCACTATGGTATCTCGTAATCGGAATAGCTACTATGGCTCTTACCCATATGACCTTTAGTATTGAAGTCATGGCTTGGGTTTCAAGTGTTCCATTTTTAGTTTATCTAAGTCTCACAAAAGGGTGGAAGTCAAAATTTATCTTTTCTTTGGCTTTTGTTTTGGCATGGTCCCTCGTTCTTACGAAGATTATTACCGACCCAATTCCACTAGTACTGGTCTTCCTCTACTCGATTCCAATTTGTCTATTTCACCTGCCTGGATACTTGATCTGGAGTAAATTTAAAAATCAAAAATTCGCACTGTTTCTATTTCCTGTTCTCATGACCATTATGGAGTGGGTTCAATACACCTTTACACCTATTGCCAGTTGGGGAGTAGCTGCATATACCATGCACGATAATGTATCACTGATTCAAACAGTATCCTTGTTTGGAATGGCTGGACTAAGCTTCCTGATTTATTGGGTTAATGTCTCAATTGCTGATATCATAATCAAAAGAAAAATTTCTATTTCTACATTTCAGCTCCCATTAATTATGCTATTCCTTTTAATTGTTTTTGGCTCCATCCGATATGACATGAGTAAAGCCAATGGAATTGACACTGTAACTGTTGCCGCAGTTGGAACAGACTCAGAGGTAAGTGGTTTACCACTCCCATCTAAGGAAAGTAATGAACAGACTAAATCGGCATTATTTAAACGAACAAGGACTGCAGCAGCTGGTGGTGCTAAAATAATATCATGGAACGAAGCTGCCATATTTATAATGCCTAAAGATGAGAATGAATGGATTAACTCCATCAAAGAACTAGCCATTGAACTCAATATCACTTTGGTAGCTTCTTATGTGATGCCCATTTCACAGACCCCCTTCAGATTTGAGAACAAATACCAGTTTGTCGATCCATCAGGAAACATTACGCATTCTTACCTCAAGCATCAACCCGTGCCAGGAGAACCAGCAGTACAGGGAAAGGCACCTTTAAAAGTGGTTGATGTGACAGGAACAAAAATTGGGGCTGCAATTTGCTATGATTATGATTTTCCATATCTGGCAAGAGGGTATGGTGAATTAGGAGCAGATATGGTTATTCTTCCGTCAAGTGATTGGAGAGGTATTGACCCTGTACATACGGAAATGGCCGCCTTTAGAGCAGTTGAGCAAGGTCACTCTGTATTGCGTTCAACGCGATTTGGGATTTCAGCAGCTATCACACCTTATGGTGAAATGGTATCACAAATGAGCAGTTTTGATAAAAATGATAAAATCATGTATGCACATTTGTCTGCTAAAGGTGTGACTACATTACACTCCATTATTCAAGATAGTTTTGTTTATCTGTGTATAGGATTTTTACTATCTTTCTTGGTAATTGCAGTTCGATCAAAAGAAAGCAAATCGACTATTTAATCGTAAAAACCTAATGGATAAAGATGGTGATTCTTAAAAAACCGTAGTGAATGCGGGTTTTTATCTTTACCTCAGTTCTCTTTCCGTTTTAGGAATGAATGCTTTATGTTATCAGCTACAACATTGCATAACTAAACATGCCCTCCCGCTGATTGGTAATGTTTGTTATGCAATCGCTTGGTGCAATAAAAAAAGCCAATGAAAATGAATAAATACGTATACCCATCTTTTGGAATAAACTTTAAGTCATATGAGGCTGGAAATAAAATTGAACTCATTGGGTCAAATAACTGGTATACTTTAGTCTTTACTCACTTATTGATATTAGTGCTTACCATAATAATCTTGATCTTGGCTTATAATTTCATGTGGGACTCAATTTTTATAAGAGGAGGATCAATGATACTGCTATATCTTGCGGGATCATTTAGTTACAAAACGATCAAGGAGGCACAAGGTTCTAAATATATAAATGAGATTATAAGATTTGATAAAATGGGGATTTATCTTGGTCATGATAAAAATGCCAATTCTGGAAAACTGATAAAAGCAGAAAGACTCAATAAGATTAAAGTTATTTCAGATGGAATTTCATTTGAATTTTTTCTATTCGGAAGAACAAAGCCTTCTTTTGAGTTTTCAATCAACCCAACTAACAACTTGAAGCCAGAGAAACTCCTAGAAGACATATCTAAATTACTAAAGTTAGAGATTAAGAATGGAGCGAATCTTGGTAAGAGCAGTATTATTGAATTAGTAAAACAGAAATGGCTGTCTCTTATACACATCTCCGAGCC
>CAJXUU010000457.1 GCA_913061325.1 uncultured Saprospirales bacterium
CGAGATTTCTGCCTGTCTCGTGGGCTCGGAGATGTGTATAAGAGACAGCTAAAACATTGTGTAATTCTATGAATTTAATAGTCAAAATAGAGCAGACTAGTCCGAGTAGTAGAGCTCCAGTATCCCCCATAAATATCTTAGCTGGAGTTATATTATATCTTAAAAAAGCAACCAATGATCCTGCTAATGCAAATGCAACCATAGCCAACTCTACGCTGTCTACTTTCAAAAACCAGACACCTAAAACAACACAAATCAAAGTACCAAGACCTCCAGATAATCCATTAATCCCATCGATTAGATTAAAGGCATTTATTATAACTATGATAACAAAGATGCTAAGCAGAACACTTACTATATAGGGTAATTCTCCAAATCCAAAGATCCCATAAAGGCTAGTAAGCCTCACATTCGCTTTAAAAACTAAGATAGCCGCAGCAAACAGTTCTCCTAGAAACTTCTTAGAGGGTGACATTGGATCAATATCATCTTTCGCTCCTATTAAAAAGATAATAATAAAGGAGCAAAGAATATATTGTAAATCACCAAAATGTTCAAATGGAGTCCAAAGTATGATACTGAATAATGTTCCTGCAAAAATGCCAATACCTCCTAGAGATGGAGTACTTACAGCATGAGATCTTCTCTCTCCAGGTTCATCCATCAGATTTTTTTTCACAGCAACATGTATTATCGACGGAATCGCTAAGTACGTTAAGGTAAACGATGTTATAAATGCAAGTACAATATCAAACATAAAAGGAATCTAATTGGGTACAAATGTACAAGAATCATGCTATATTGAACAAAGCTTTTGCATTACTTAATTTTTCAATTCAATTAATATCTATTTATGAACTTGAATCAAGTAACTATACCTGTAACTGATATAAAAAAATCTATCGATTTCTATACTGAGATCGGACTCATTCTAATAGTCCATACGCATGATAGATATGCACGATTTGTCTGTCCTGATGGAAATTCAACGCTGTCCTTGCATGTTGTAGATTCAATAAATGCGATTGCTCAAACAACAATTTACTTTGAAAGAGACGATCTTGATCAATATGTTGAAACATTAAGAAAAAAAGGTATAAAATTCGATTTGATGCCAAAAGATCAACCTTGGCTGTGGAGAGAGTCCCATCTATCTGATCCAGATGGAAATCCGCTAATTATCTATTATGCTGGAAAAAATCGGATCGATCCACCATGGAAAATCAAGTCCTAATTCACTTCCTAAGTTTCTTCAATATTGATTTCCCTCTAGCTCGGAAACCAGCACTTCCATGTGGAAGACTTTCTTCTATTACAGGTATGAGTTCGTGACCTAATTCTGGATATTTCATTGCTATATTACCACAAACAGTCATTGCAAACACTCTGATTGCTATTGCATTATTGATATCCAAAAGAAAGTCAAACGCCTTATCAAAAGCAATTCCTTCTATGTCTTCTGGAAAATCAGTCACCTGAAATGTCCTAAATGTATTTCTGATTACAGCATCATGCTGGGGAGTATCAAGATTATCCAACATTTGTTCGATGTAGGGTTCTACTAATTGGGGGTTCTTATCCGCTAGTAATCCTACAGGCCATGCAGCTCGTTGACACATCCGTAAATCTTCATCAAAGAATAATTCCATCAATTCTTTCATTCTATTAGGGTCAGAAACTACTGTGTCTGCTATTAACAAAGCAGTCTTTTTAGAATTTCCTAAATCTAATAAATCTCGAAATGGCGGAATCAAAATATTAATTATTCTTCCTCTGAAGAGGTGTTTGATGATATAGGAGTAATTGTGTTTGTATCCGTTGTTTCAGCTTTCTTTTTGTCCTGCTTGAAAAACTTTCTGTGAAAAAGCAAAATACTCGCTACTCCCACAGATATAGCAGCATCCGCTACATTAAAAATAAAACTAAAGAAAGTGAAATTCGTGCCACCTAACTTAGGTATCCATTCAGGATACACTCCGCTAAATAATGGGAATGAAAACATATCAACTACTCTACCTTGCAAGAATGGAGCATAACCTCCCCCCACAGGCATGAATTCCGCTAGCTTCGCACTATGGTAAACTGATTCTGAAAAAATCAACCCATAGAACATACTATCAATAATATTACCCATTGCTCCAGCTATAATCAGAGAAAAAGCAACTAAAAGCCCAAGAGGTTCTTTATTTTTTATGAGTGTACGTAGGATATAAATAAGCACACCTACCATAGCAATCCTAAATGTACTAAGTATAAACTTACCTACAACACCACCATATGACAAACCAAAAGCCATCCCATTGTTCTCTACAAAATGCAGCTTAGCCCAACTCAATCCTAGGATGTCGATGGTACTCCCATAAGGCATACTTAATTTCACCCAAATCTTTAGCCATTGATCAAGCATTAAAACTAAAATTATGATAAGGGTAACTATTATTGATTTCTTCATATATCTCTTCTTCTCAAGTCGCGCCCAAAAATAGGAAATGTTTTCCATTTCAATTCCAAAAATTCTATGTCACTCAGAATTTATAAAATGAAAACGAATCTAATAGAGATTCATCTCAATTTATAGAGCAAATACTTCATCTCCTACACTAATCTGACTATTGCCTAGACTAATGGCATTTGCCCCAAAGAAGACTTTATTATCTTTCTTGCGGTATGTAGCTAATGTTTTAAGTGTGTCTTTTGACTTTCCTGCAGTCTGTTGATTTATGGTAACAACTGGACATCTCGCACATGGCTTGATGATCATCATCTTAGCGTTTCCTATTTGGATTGAATCCCAATTATCTTCTTCATGTTCTACTTGAGTACCGACTACAATGTTAGGTCGAAAACGATCCATCAAGACTGGTTGATCTAGCTTTACGTTCAATTGATCTAAACTAGCGGTTCCCGTTATTAGATAAGGGTACCCGTCGGCATAACTCACTTCTGTTGAAGCTGGTCCTTTTATCAGTTTTTTGTTTCTAACATTATTCTCATTCATTTTAATAAGTCGGACATTATCATTTAGCATCATAGAGAAATGTTCATCAATCTCCTTAGATACTAGGGTGCCACTTACCATATTTTCAAATAATGATACCTCAACAATTTCCTCTCCCGTTTGTGTTAACAAGAAAGAAAAGCTCTTTTCGTTATAAGATATCCTTATTTTCCCATTTAATATCTCCGGATGGATCAATGCTAGAATAGGATGAGATCGCTGCGATATAAAAG
>CAJXUU010000458.1 GCA_913061325.1 uncultured Saprospirales bacterium
CTACACTATCCTCTTCGTCGGCAGCGTCAGATGTGTATAAGAGACAGATATAACATAGGGACTACACATATTGGAAAATCTCCAGCGATACCACCACCAATTTGAAAAAAACCAATGCCATTTTCAGAATTATTTTTATACCAATCTGCTAAAAACGTCATATACTCTATTCCAGATTTTACGGTATTTGCATTGAGTTCACCTTTAAGAACATAACTAGCAAAAATATTTCCCATAGTACTGTCTTCCCAGCCTGGACAAACAATGGGGAGGTTTTTTTGTGCAGCAGCATACATCCAAGAATTTTTGATGTCAATTTCATAATATTGTTCCAAAACTCCAGACAATAGCAGTTTATACATATACTGGTGAGGGAAAAACCTCTCTGATTTACCTTGGGCATCTTTCCATATTTTTACAATATGTTTTTCTAAACGCCTAAAGGCCTCTTCCTCTGGAATACATGTATCTGTCACACGATTTAATCCTTTTTCAAGTAAATCCCACTCATCTTGTGGGGTTAGGTCACGATAATTTGGTATACGCTTGTAGTGAGAATGCGCCACTAGATTCATAATATCTTCTTCTAGGTTGGCGCCAGTACAAGAGATAATTTGGACTTTATCTTGGCGTATCATTTCTGCAAAACTTATCCCTATTTCTGCAGTACTCATAGCACCTGCAAGAGAAACAAGCATTTTTGAGCCTGAGTGAAGTTGTGCTTCATATCCTTTTGCAGCATCCACAAGTGCTGCCGCATTAAAATGTAAATAATGAGTTTCTATAAATTGAGATATTGGACCTTTAGTAATCATTGTCTTACTGTTTTTTTGGTGTAGTTTAATATTAGTTGTCGAAATTCTCTTCAATTTGTTCATTTAGAAATTTATATGTGAGCATTTTATAATAAAGCTTTGCTGCTAAAAAATCTGAAGATTTATCAATCTGATTTGGACACAACTCAACAATATCAAAGCCTACTACGTTCTTTTCTTTAAAGATTTTTTTTAAATAGTCAAGGGTTTCATACCACAATAAGCCTCCAGGCTCTGGGGTTCCAGTACTGGGCATAATAGAAGGATCAAAGACGTCCAAATCAATAGTGATAAAAACATTTTCGGTCATTTTATCAATAGAAACATCCATCCAAGAATCATCTTCAGTTAATTGGTGGGCAAAAAATATATTTTCTTTATCCATAACAGTAACTTCTGAAATATCCATAGAGCGTATCCCTACCTGAAGTAAATTAGTAGTTTGACTAGCTTCATATAACGCACAAGCATGGTTAAAACTAGAACCTTGGTAATGCTTTCTTAGATCTGCATGTGCGTCTAGTTGGAGTACTGTTAAATTATCAAAACATTCATTAAATGCTCTTATGGTCCCAATAGATATGGAGTGCTCTCCACCAAAAATAGTGACAAATTTATTCTTTAATATATAACTCTTTGTTACAGCATGAACAGCATCTACCATAGCCTGTGGAGAACCGTTTTGTGTAACAGCATCAGCTAGATAAACACCTTGTTTGTATACTTGTGTCTGTGTTTCAATATCGAATAACTCCATATTCTGTGAAGCACTTAAAAAAGCCTGAGGACCTTTATCTGCACCCTTTTGCCAAGTACTAGTCCCATCATAAGGTACCGGGATTAATACAATCTTTGAATTTCCTAGTACACTTAATTCTTGTGGAATTCCTGCATATGTATTTCTTGTCATCTTATGTATTTTATTTGATATTATTACTACCTATTGAACTTTATAAATCGATTTATTTTTTACTTCTGCGAGTGAACTATTAATACTATAATCATATCCTAAAAGAGATAGCAATTGTTCTGAGGTTTGCTCTTGAGAAAATACCGAGGTGGTTAATTTGCCATTCTCGTCGCGATCAATAAGAATATGTTTTGGGGCAGGAATCAAACAATGTTGAAGGCCTCCAAAACCCCCTATGGTTTCTTGATAAGCACCTGTGTTAAAAAAGCCAATATATAATGGTTTGTCCTTATTATATTTAGGCAAGTAAATTGCATTCATGTGCTGCTCACTGTTGTAATAATCGTCACTATCACAAGTAAGACCCCCTAACAATACGCGCTCATACTCTTGGTCCCAGCGGTTTATTGGAAGCATTACAAATCGCTTGTTTATTGCCCAAGAATCTGGAAGAGTTGTGATAAATGATGAATTTATCATATTCCATTTCTCACGGTCGTTCTGTTGTTTTTGATATAAGACCTCATAAAGAGCACCACCACTTTCTCCAACTGTAAAACTCCCAAATTCTGTAAATATGTTGGGTACATCAATATTGTTCTCGTTGCAAACTTGTTTAATTTGACCAATAATTTCACTAACCATATAAGAGTAATCATACTCAAATGCTAGTGAATTTTTAATAGGAAAACCACCTCCAATGTTTAAACTATCTAGGCTTGGGCATTCTTTTTTAAGTTGTACATACACCTTCATACATTTCAAAAGCTCATTCCAATAATACGCAGTATCTCGAATCCCTGTATTTATAAAAAAATGTAACATCTTAAGAGTAACCTTCGGGTTGTTTTTGATTTCACTGTGGTAAAACGGCACGATATTTTTATAGCCAATTCCCAATCTTGATGTATAAAATTCAAACTTTGGTTCTTCCTCTGAAGCTATACGAATACCAACATTATAGTTCCCATCAACTACTTGGTCAAAGAGCTTAATCTCTTCATAATTATCTATAACTACAATACAGTTTTTATGCCCAGTATTTAGTAGCCGAGCAAGATTTTGAACATACTGATCGCGCTTAAAACCATTGCTAATTATGTAAGTGTTATCTGTAATTTTACCTTTTGCTTTTAAATTTACAACAATATCTAAATCAAAAGCAGAGGACGTTTCTATATGAATATCGTTTTCCAATGCAGTATTAAGTATGTGTTTAAAGTGAGCGCTTTTTGTACAGTAGCAATAATGGTATTTACCGCCGTAATTGTGTTTTTTAAAAGCATCTGCGAACCAACCTTTTGCCCTATTTATATTATCAGATATTTTAGGTAAATAAGTGAATTTCAATGGCGAACCGTACTGTTGAATAAGTGCCATTAAATCAATTCCGTGGAAGTTTAATTGATTTGTATTTAGTGTAAATTCCTCCTGAGGAAAATTAAAAGTTTGATCAATAAGATCAAGGTCTGTCTC
>CAJXUU010000459.1 GCA_913061325.1 uncultured Saprospirales bacterium
GTGCTGATATTTATTCATTCTCCAAGGCAAAAAACGTAGGCAATGCATCGCATAGGCGAGGCGTTTTTAACGCAGAAGAAGGGGAAAAGAGCAAGCAGAAGAATATAACTTTATTATTGTTTCATTCCTTAAGATAAAAGTAAATAATAAAGTATTAAGCGTGCTATCTGTTGTCATTTACAATTTACAATTTCCTGTCTGATTCATTGATCGGTAAATCGTTGATGCTGGCATATCTTTTTTTCATTAAACCATTCTTGTCAAATTCCCAATTTTCATTTCCATAAGCTCGAAACCATTGACCAGATTCATTACGCCATTCGTACTCAAATCTCACTGCTATCCGGTTGTCTTTATGTGCCCAGTAACTTTTTTTTAATTTGTAATCTAATTCCTTTTCCCATTTACCTTGCAAAAAAGCGATGATTGCGGTTCTTCCATTGACAAATTCCGAACGATTACGCCATTCTGAATCTTCTGTATAAGCGAGTGCAATCTTTTCTGGATTTTTAGAGTTCCAGGCATCTTCTGCCAATTGGATTTTTTGTTTTGCTGTTTCCTCCGTGAATGGTGGAATAGGATATTTCTTTTCCATTATGTCTATGTTTTATAAGCTCAGAAAGAGCTTGTTATTTTTCTACATATTCTATACTGTAATTGATCGGACTATTCTTTTTAAGCATAGCACTTGCGCCACAATGTTTTTCTTGTGAAAGCCGCACTTATTTTTCTACTTTTTCTTTGTTGAGATTCGTTCCAAAAAAAAGCGATAAACCAATCTGATTTCGGAAAAGACTTTTGGGTGTTCTTCCGTTAAATCGGCTTCAATATCCATTTCAAATCCAGCAATATCAACCCGCATTTTTTTCAATAATGAAACGACATCCATTCTCGTGCACCCAGCTAAGGATGACAATAATAGTTTCTTTGGATGCGGACATGAGTCATCTCCCATTTCTTTGACTGTCAAAAGCCATATTATCTTTCCATTTGGTATTTACTATATGTAGCATATTGTTTTTTTTTGGAGTGGTTTAAAAACTAAAGTTGACTTGATTTGTAAGTGCTTGACTTGTAAAAGAAATTAATCTTATGTTCTTAAACCACTTCTATATTGAAAGGAAGAAAATGTTAACTTGATACAGTTGGGTAGTCCAAATAACCTTCAGCACCTAGCGAGAAAAAAGTTTCTGATTTCGCAACATTGAGTTCTATATCATTTTTCATTTTATAGACTAGATCAGCGTTTGCCAAAAACGGTACTCCAAAAGCAACCAGATCGCCCTTTCCTGCCTCAAGTATTGCTTCTGCTTTGGGTTTATCCAATCCTCCACTTGCTATATATGGCCCTGCAAATGCTATTCTAATTTCATCTTTAATGGATTGAGGTACTTCTGGGGCTCCTTGTGATGAGTGGTCTACAGTGTGTATATAGACCAAATTCAATCCTCCCAATTCTGAAGCCAAATAAATAAAAGCATTGTCAATGTCTTCGAAGATCTCCATGTCATTGTATACTCCATAAGGGGATAACCGAATACCAGTTCTTTCAGGCCCAATGGCATCTGCAACTTGCTTTGCTACGTCAAGAGCAAATCGGCTTCTATTCTCCATTGATCCGCCATATATATCAGTTCGTTTGTTTGAGCCAGTATTGATGAATTGATCAATAAGATAACCATTTGCACCATGGATTTCAACTCCGTCAAAGCCAGCCTCGATTGCATTTTTTGCAGCTTGAACATATTCTTGTTGAGCAAGTTTAATGTCATCTAAATTCATTTCTTTCGGCAATGGGTGTGCTTTCATTCCTTCCTTATCCGTGTACATTTCACCACTAAGTGCTATTGCAGATGGAGCCAATATTTGTGTGCCTTCTTCCATATTCAATGGGTGAGATACTCTTCCAGTATGCATTATTTGAAGAAAGATCTTGCCATCATTAGCATGCACTTCTTCCGTTACTTTTTTCCACCCATCAATTTGTGCTTGATTATAAACGCCCGGTATTCTTGGGTATCCCAATCCATTAGCTGATGGAGCAGTTCCTTCTGTAATTAGTAATCCTGCATCCGCTCTCATAGCGTAATATTTTGCCATCATTTCATTAGGAATATTGTTGATAGCTCTTGATCGAGTCATTGGCGCCAATACCACACGGTTTTTCAATTCGATATTTCCTATTTTATACTTACTGAAAATTTTCATTCTATTAATTTTATATTAATAAATAATTGGGTGTTAGAACATTGGTGATAATAGATGGTTGCACTATGAGATAAATTTTCTCTGAAATCTAATTCTATGTTATTTGCAAGACAAAAATAAGTTTCTGCTCGACTCGAAAACCTAACTGACTTTTTTTCTTGCTATTTAGTTTTCACTTTTGATTTTTAATAGCCTCTGCTAACTCAATTGTTGTGTACACATGACTTGAAATAAATCTGAAATTGGTTTGTGCAGCTTGATTACCATCTAAGCCTGGAATGATAGCCGAAGCTGTAGCATCTCCTACAATAGCCACTTCAAATCCGTCTTCCAGCAGTTCTCTCATATGCGATTCTACACACAGGTTACCTGACATTCCAGCAAGGATAACTTTATCGATTTTTTGTTTACGCAATTGGAGACTCAGGTCGTTTTGTTCTGGACCATATACCTTATGAGGGCCAGATACCGTAACGTAGTCCTGCTCAATGTATGGCTTATAAATTTCTAACCAATCTGCTCCTGATCCTTCAAAGTCTTCCTTATTCAATTGGTCACCTCTGTCAAACATACCCATGGCATGCATTGCCGCTTCCAAAGCGCCTTCAAACTTCCATTTGTGATCATGTTCATAATAATAGTGTGGAGAAATAAAAACGGGAATTCCATTCGCCTTTGCTAATTTGAATAGCGTTTCAATATTTTCAACAGTTCCATTTTTCTTGACACTTTCTCCGACGAGGCCCCATGTTACACCATCTGGACTGAGGAAATCATTTTGAGGGTCAGTAATAACAATGGCAGTAGTATTGTCAATTACAAATCCTGGGTCAGGTAATTGGGCAATGGCTATTTGGGTCGTAAATAAAGTTAATGCTATAAAAAGCAAATTTTTTATATTTTTCATTTTGATAAATTTTTATGGTGAAGTGATTTAAAAACATAATGTTAATTCCTTTGCATATCATTGATTATCAATTT
>CAJXUU010000460.1 GCA_913061325.1 uncultured Saprospirales bacterium
GCAGCGTCAGATGTGTATAAGAGACAGGTGTAAAAAAATATTTTTATCTCTATTTGTTGACAAATAGCTTTTCTGTACTGATACCATTGTCATTATATATAGAAATAAAGTATATACCAGTTGGTGGGTTAGGTAAGTTTATTATTATTTGCTTGCGACCAACAGCAGGGGGAGTAAATTCTATATGACTTAGCGTCTTTCCCGCAACATCTGAAATCAGTAGGCTATATTCACTTTCATCAGGAGTAATATAGTTTATTTGCAACTCATCATTTTCCTTTTGGGCTATTTTAGTTATTTTGAGAGGTCCTTTTGCTGAAGGTAGTTGCAGCTCGGAGCAAACTTCTTGTAACTTCTCCATGGAATTATAGATATTGAGCCTGCCGCCTGTTGTTGTAATTCCTTCCAACGTGCTATTTGGTTCTACACCTGCAAAGATTGCATCTCTTATTTCTATTGCCGCCTGACTAGGGTTCGTAAACGCCATATCGGCTAACGACTTGCATGGAGCACTATATAATAACCCAATAGTACCAGTCACATGAGGTGTTGCTGCAGATGTGCCACCAAAGTTTTGATCATAGCCAGCATCTACATCTAAAGCTAGCGTTCCTCTACCTGGTGCTCCCAGATCTATATTCAATGCACCATAACCAGCATTTGAAACTTTTGTGTCTGCAATATCAATATTTGTCACTGATATTAAAAAAGGACTTTGGCAAGTAGTAGGGATATCACCTTCTGTATCTACATCTCTATTTGTATTTGTTGTCGCACCGACGGATAATATTCCTTGTTCGCCCATTAGATCATAAAGCTCGCACCATGCCATTAGATTTGGTGTGGTAGGAAAAGCATTGTCAATACCTGCAGAATAGTTCGTAGCTACAATGAAAGAACCTTCAGCACCATTGGTTTGGTTGTATTGTCTTCTCATGTCTAATACATATTGATAACTAGCTATGACATCACTAACACTTCCAATTCCAGAGATTGGTAATATTTTTATATTCCAATTTAAACCAGAAACACCAAGCCCATTGTCTGTCTTGGCCCCAATAATGCCTGACACAGCAATACCATGATTATCTTCATAAGGGTGACTATCATCTTGTTTTTGACCATTCCAACCAACATAATCATCAATATATCCATTGTTATCATTATCTATCCCGTCGTCTGGAATTTCATCTGTATTATATAGTATTCTATCTGCTATTTCTGGATGGACAAGGTCAAACCCGTCATCAAGTACTGCAACTACGATCTCTTTTCCATTTATATCTGAGCCTCCAGTAGTTACATCCCATGCTGCGGATGCTTCGATTAACTCTAATCCCCACTGCATGTCAAAGTATTGATCATCTGGAGTTGCTCTTTTTTTAGTTTTCAAATTGTAGCCCCAACCTTCAATAAGAGGATTATCATTTAATGATTGCTCGAATTTGACATCAGCAGATTCTCCTGTTTTTATTTGTACCACATTCAAATCCTTACTCAATATTCTTGTTTGAGATATAGATCGACTGTCAGTTTTAGTGATTTGATCAAAAAATCTATCAATTTGACCTCTTTTTAGAGTTATGATATATTCATTTTTTATTTCTTGTGCATTTATATTCAATGCAGACACTGCAAGAAAGAAGAAAAATATAAATCTAGTCATTCGTTGTTTTTTATTTTAATTGGTCATTTTGGAACGGTAAAACATGTTCAGAACGTATACCACTTCCAAAGATAATATATCAATCCAAGAATTCTCTTTTGAAAACGTTATTTCAAGGAATGTTCCTTGCTTTGCTGACAAAAATGTCTTTTTCAATAACATTGAGGTAGACAATTTGAATCTAAAGAGCTTTATAAATTATTATTATTTCTAAGCTTTATACATTCTTTGACAACAAT
Source organism: uncultured Saprospirales bacterium (assembly GCA_913061325.1). GTDB lineage: Bacteria > Bacteroidota > Bacteroidia > Chitinophagales > Saprospiraceae > CAJXUU01. The sequence continues at coordinate 1,906 of CAJXUU010000460.1, forward strand.
ATCACATTTGAACGTTTATAAATGATTAATTTTGCATCACTTTAGCTAAAATAAGATGAAGCGTTATGAGTAAAAAGGGAAGAGTATTGGTGGCAATGAGTGGCGGTATCGACAGTACAGTTGCTGCAATGATGTTACATGAAGAAGGATACGAGGTAGTAGGGATAACTATGAAGACTTGGGACTACGCGAGCAGCGGCTCTTCAAAGAAAGAAACTGGATGTTGTAGTTTAGATAGTATAAATGATGCGAGAGAAGTTGCTGTCCAGATGGGATTTCATCATTTTATTATTGATATCAGAGAAGAATTTGGTGATTATGTAATCGACAATTTTGTAGACGAGTATATTGCTGGTCGTACACCAAACCCTTGTGTGTTGTGCAATACCCATATAAAATGGAATGCACTAATCAAAAGAGCAGATGCAATGGATTGTGAATTTATAGCTACAGGACATTATGCCGTTATCAAAGAGCACGAAGGACGAAAATTTATATCTAAAGGTAAGGACGATCGTAAAGATCAAAGTTATGTTTTATGGGGATTGGACCAAGAGAGTCTAGAACGAAGCGCATTTCCTCTAGGTAATTATACTAAGCCAGAGATTAGACAGATGGCAAAAGATTGGGGACATGAAGCACTTTCAAAGAAGGCAGAGAGTTATGAGATCTGCTTTGTACCCGATAATGATTATCGAGGATTTCTAAAAAGAAGAGTAGATGGATTAGAAGCTAGGGTAGCCGGAGGAACATTTTTAGACAAACATGGAAAAAACTTAGGTAGCCATGATGGGTATCCATTTTATACTATAGGTCAAAGAAAGGGACTGGGCGGTGGATTTCTTACGCCTAAATATGTAACTGAAATAATCCCAGAAACGAATACTGTCATATTAGGTGAAGTGGAAGATTTACTTCGTAATGGTATGCAAGTAAATCAAATTAATATGCAGAAATATGCTTCATTTCCTATCAATGGTTTAGAGTTGACCACTCAAGTCAGATATAATGATAAAGGAGCATTGTCAACCGTGTCTAATGTTGGGTTAGATGTGCAAGTAGAATTCCATGCAAACGTAAGTGGAATTGCACCAGGACAGTCCGCTGTTTTCTATGAAGGAGATGATGTAGTAGGAGGTGGAATAATCACAAGAAGTGGCTTAGCGCAAAATAATTAGATGATTGTTTTTGTACGAATAGCTAAGAGGAATGATTCAATAATAAAGTAACATTTTCTACTTGTTATTTTATCTTTCTACA
>CAJXUU010000461.1 GCA_913061325.1 uncultured Saprospirales bacterium
ACGAGATTTCTGCCTGTCTCGTGGGCTCGGAGATGTGTATAAGAGACAGAACTCAAGCAGCACTTCAGCATCATCAACTATTTCTTTTATTTTATTATACTTTTCTACCCAATTTTTATGACTTTTAAGTTCTTTAAGAAGCACTTCCGCTTTTTTAGGATCACTCCACAAATCAGGATCTAGACTCAGTTGTTCTTTTTCCTCAATCTCAGATAACCGTTTATCCACATCGAGGTATCCTCTTATCAATACCAATCGCTCTTTTAATTCGTTGAGTTGATCTGAAGTCATAAGTCTTTGTTATTAATTATACATTATTGAGAAACAATCTACCTTTAAATTAATAAAGCGCTAAATAATAATCACTGAATCCAGTTAATTACCATTTAACGCCTTAAAAATATTAATCTTCTTTACTTTACATCAGTAAGCTCAACATAGAATATTAGTTCAGCTTTAGGACCGATGTTTGGAGGACTTCCAGCTTCACCGTATGCCAATTCATATGGAAGAAATATCGTTGCTTTCCCACCAACTTTCAGCAATGGTATGCCAAGATCCCATCCTCGTATTACTTGTCCTTTTCCTAAAGGAAAAGTATAAGGTTTTCCAGCTCTGAAACTATTATCAAACATCTTACCGTCCATTGTAACCCCATAGTAATCAACAGAAACTCTTTTTCCGTTTTCTGCTTGAGCACCATCACCTTGCTCATGGATTATATATTTTAATCCGCTATCTAACTTCTCAGTTTTCAGCTTTCCACTTTTATAATCTTTTAGTGTTTTAGCTATCATTTCGCTTACTTCAGGAATCCTCTTCTTAGATTCTTCCAATGCCGCTTCTTGTTCTAATCTTTTTGCTTCATCCGCAGCTTTCTTGGACACCTCACCTTGTACATCAATTAATATAACCGTATGCTTGATATATGTTAAACTAGCAAATTGTGGATTAGTTTTTACTTGTGGGAGTGAATCAATAGGCATCGTCAATATTATTGTGTCACCTATTGCTGCATGTTCCAATGCTTCTAATATTGGGTCTAATAACGGGTTCGCTTGAACAAGTGGACTCTCTCCTTTAGGTAGTTGCATTACCGGCATTCTAGGGCCTTCAGGAAGATCTTGTAATACGCTACCATCACTACCTTCAACCTTCCAAGTAAAAGATATAAAATCTCCCGGATTCGAAGTTACAGTTCCCACTTTGGAGTGAGTATATGGAAATCCACTAGGCGTTACTAGTTCTTTTTCTCCTTTCTGTCCACATGATGCCAATGAGACAACAAATAAACAGACCAATATCCTTTTAAACATCTTATTATTATTTTGATTGAAAATTCTAAGCTTCTGATTTATAAACAGTATCAGACTTCTATTTTGGGCAAGTAATCTGGGATAATTCTTTTAAATTTATCTAATATATCAGTTAATGAGCCATACTGTGCTCCACCTGAAGCATTTTTATGTCCACCGCCATTAAAGTTTTCTGATGCTATTTTCTGGACTGATATATCGCCTTTGCTTCTAAGTGAGATTTTAACAATACTTGGTTGTTGGGTGATGAATGCTGCAACTTTAATTGATTTCATCATCAACATATAGTTCACTATGCCTTCTGTGTCACCTCTTTGTATATTAAAATCGGAGTAATCTTTTTTTGTAAGATAGATGTATGCAGCACCATACTCTTCCATAATCTCCATCCTATTGGCTAGACAATGACCTAATAATTTAAGGTTCTTGGGTTTCAGACTATTACTAATTGTGTCATTAAGTTTATAATCATCTACACCCGCTAACTTCAACTTGGCGGCCACATTATAAGTATTTGGCCTAGTATTATATTTAAATGATCCTGTATCAGTAATCAAACCTGTAAAAAGACATTCTCCTATTTTTTCATCTATAAGGTGAGCATCGCCCATCTCTTCGATAAAGTTATAGACTAGTTCGCATGTTGAACTGGCTTCTGTATCGGAAAACATATGATCTACAAATGGCTCTGGATCTAAATGGTGATCGATAAGTACTTTTACAGCCCGTGATTGTTGAATCGTTGCTCCAAGTTTGTCTACCCGATCTAATCCATTAAAATCCAAGCAAAATATGCAATCTGCTTCTTTCAGTGCTGCACGTGCATCATCATGTCTTAAATCAAAAACAATAACATCATAAAAATGAGGCAAATATGAAAATATGTTAGGACTCTCACTTGGCATAACAATTTTCACAAAATGTCCTTTTTTCTCTAGATACAATCTCAAACCAAGGGCACTTCCTAATGCATCTCCATCAGGATTCCTATGTGCTATAAGCGTAATATCTCGGGGGACTGCGAGATATGATTGTAATTCTGTAACTTCTTCCATCATAATTGGCTGCGAAATTGCCAAAATTCCTTTACATATCTATATATTTCTATATAAATTATTCATTTTCTGACTATTGTTTGATTTAAAGCTAAAAATGCCGCGCTTTCGTACGGCATTTTTAAAATAAATTGTATTATTTTTTAACTTAATGGTGACCTATTTCATTCAAATCCCCAGTATCTAATCTTGCTTCAATATGAGTTGGCTCATCATGTGATCCACTATGCCAAACAAGTAATCTTAAAGGCTTTTCATTTCTTAACATATCTACTGTTGGAGCCAATCTTTCGTAAGTTAAATCGATATTAAGTTGCTCTCCAGCAAAATATTTCCTACTTGGTTCTTCACCTGGATTCATAAAATTAAGATCTGCTACGTTTTTACCATTTGAAAATAAAGAGATTGAAGCAAATGTTTTTGATCTTTTCCCCTCATCAGTTGGTTGTAATTCTAATGAATAATCATACCTGTCGATATCATATTTTGCATTTCCCATTGATATTATTGTTTTTAATTATTTAATTTATTTCATTATATATTAACTGATTTCATTTTTATCAATTCTATAAGTCAAATGACATTCAGTTATAATCATGCTTACTTTATTATAATTGATTTGCGAATATAATATAAATAGAATTTAGAACAATAAGTTTGAGCAAATTGATTGAAACGTATATTCAACAAGACAGATTAACAGCGTTATCAAATTTATAGATACAAAGTAAAAAAAAAGCGATTCTTAATTACTTAAGAATCGCTACGGTTGGTAAACTGAGAATGG
>CAJXUU010000462.1 GCA_913061325.1 uncultured Saprospirales bacterium
CTACACTATCCTCTTCGTCGGCAGCGTCAGATGTGTATAAGAGACAGGAATATCGATAGAATAATAAAACAGAATAAAAAATTGATAAAGATCACATCACTCAATCAATGAATACTCATCCGTCAAAGCAATCGAAAATTGATTATTAATATCCATAAAATCAATATTTCTGAGGATGCCCTCTCCTACCTGTTCTCCGAGACCCGTATCTTGATTATAATCTGAGAAAATCCATCTTGCAGACATGGGTACTCCTCCAACTTGCTTGTAATCAAGATAAGAAATAGCATGTGCATGCTTTTCAGCTTCTTCAATGGATGTGCCACCACCTGTTACAATATAGCCAATGTGTTCAACTAAGTTTGATTCTGGATTAGAGTGTACCATGTACCAATCATTTGGTGAATCACCTGTGCCGTCTTCGAAAGTTAACTTAGCTCTATTTGTCGATTCCCCTTGTATTTTCATTGGTGACTTTTTCTCCCATACTGTGCCAGGATCACTAAATTTATAAGGAGCCATGAAAAAATAATGATATGTATAGAGCCCGAATTTTTCATTCTCCCATTCAGACTTAACGGCATTTGTATATATATTTCCATCTATCATGATGGTCGATATACCATTCTGTTTATCAACTCTAATCGCTGAAGAATTTGGGGTTGTAAATACTTTCATCAAAGATTTACTTTTGCCAAAGGTCATATCAAGATTGAAACAGATCATGTCGTTTTTAAAAACGTTGTCTTTTTCATGAGCGAACTCTAAATCTGTAATATAAGATGGATGGTTAGAATCTAAAGTTGCAGAAACCTTTTCAGCTTCATTACCTTTTATAACTTTCTTGTCTTTACAAGAAATGAAAGAAAGAAAACAAAGGGCTATTATAGGTAACGAAATTTTCATTTGGAGTTATATTTTATTCACTAGAATATGAATTGGTATTCGTGAAGAATGCAAAAGTATTATAATTTTATGATTCAGATAATTAGATGGTGACTTCCACTCCCTTTCTTGATAGTATCCCTGCGATTATAGCTTTTCGATGCGGCGTTCTAATTAGAACGCTTTTCCTCACCAAAGAGGGATATTTGTCATGGCTCGGGCATTAGTTACTATTATATTAATTGCGTTTCTATCAAATATACAATTCACCATCAAAACAGAATCCTAAGATTTAAGTTTGACATATCAATAAAAAGAGCCACAAATTTGCAGCTCTTTTATATTTTCTTAGGTGTTAATTTTGTTTTGATCTAGTGCAAATTCAACTGTACTTGTTTCTCAAGTTCTATCACTTTATCCTTGAATACTAGATCGGTATCCATAAGATCTTGCACTGCTTTCACAGAGTATAGAACAGTAGTATGATCTCTACCGCCAAAGTTAGCCCCTATATCCTTCAAGGTGTTACTAGTGAATGTTTTTGCAAGGTACATTGAAAGTTGTCTAGCAATAACGATATCTCTCTTTCGCGTTTTACTGTGTAATTTTTCGACAGGTACTTTAAAGTATTCCGCTACCAATAATTTAATATTCTCTACAGTAATCTCCTTATTATCCTGACTGATAAACTGATTAACGACATCTTTAGCGAGTTGCAAATCGATTTCTTTTTTGTTTAATGTAGATTGAGCCACTAGCGTAATAATTACGCCTTCGATCTCTCTTATATTGTTTTTGATATTAAAACAAATATATTCTTGTACCTCTTCAGTAAGTTCTAAACTTTCTTTTGCCATTTTAATAGACAGAATTTCCCTTCTTGTCTTATAGTCCGGTGTGGTAAGATCTGCCGCAAGTCCCCATTTAAATCTACTAATCAATCTATCTTCAACTCCTTCGATATCTTTTGGAGGTCTATCAGAAGTTAAGATAATCTGTTTCCCATTATGATGTAATTGGCTAAAGATATTGAAGAATACTTCTTGCGTCTTGGCTCTGCCAGATAAGAAATGAATATCATCAACAATCAATGTATCCACCATCTGATAAAAATTCATAAAATCATTGACAGCATTATTTTTGATGGCTTGCACAACTTGATTAGTGAATCTTTCTACGGTTACATAAATAACTTGTTTTTCAGGATCTTGGGCAAGTACTTCTGCACCAATAGCATTGGCCAAATGTGTCTTTCCCAATCCTACGTCACCATATATAAAAAGTGGATTAAAAGCTGTTCCTCCAGGATTTCCAGCAATCGCTTTACCAGCAGTAGCTGCTAATCTATTACAATCCCCTATTACGTATGTATCAAAAGTATAGGAAGAATTCAATTGAGGATCGATCTTCATTCTTTTGATACCAGGAATTACAAAAGGATTCTTGATTTGGTCAGTAGAAAATTTCTTTGGAAAATCGTCGGTACCAGCAAGACTCGTGTTCTTGCCTATTCTTCTATGGTTGTCAACAAGTATCTGATATTCTAGTCTAGCATTATCTCCAATGGTTGCTTTCAGCGCTTTTCTAAGTACACCCACATAATTTTCCTCTATCCATTCATAGACAAATTTATTGGGGACTTGAATAGTTAACGCTTCAGAAGTCAACCTAACCGCTTTTGTAGGCCCGAACCAGGCTTTAAAGGCTTCTTGAGTTAATTCTCGTCGTACAATACTCAGGCATTTATTCCACACTTCTGTATGGTCATACGTCATGCTCTGTTTTTTCTATTATTCACTAATATGCTCTTATCTACAACTGCTAATTGCTAATCAAGGCGATCAATATATAAAGAATCGGTTTAGAGAATAGGGTTATTAAATAAACATCATTCTTGTCAAATATCATTTCAAAAAAATTATTATTTCTAATAATCTACTGAATATGATATAAGCAACTAAAAATCGGGTTTCCAATACTTCATTTCATGATCACTCTTTTGGGCGGGTCAAAAATGAGTAAAATATTTCATCATTGTATACTTCCAAACATATATTTTTTTAGCCTATATGTGTCAGTGTAAAATATTGTAACTCAATTCGATACAGATATAAATTAAAAAATATTTCATTCCTCAAAATCAGTCATTTATGTATTATTTTTTTCAACACCTCATAATGAATTGAGATGTGCAGAGTCTGTCTCTTATACACATCTCCGAGCCCACGAGACAGGCAGAAATCTCGT
>CAJXUU010000463.1 GCA_913061325.1 uncultured Saprospirales bacterium
GAGATTTCTGCCTGTCTCGTGGGCTCGGAGATGTGTATAAGAGACAGCTTATGAATTAAGTAAAACACTTTCAGTATTTGTTGGATTAATAATTACCAATTGTATAATTATGGGGCGTTTTGAAGCTTTTGCTTTAGCAAACGGACCATGGCGTTCTTTCTTAGACGGAATTGGAAACGCAGTTGGTTATGGTGTAATCTTAATTTTAGTTGGATTCTTTAGAGAATTATTAGGTTCTGGTACTTTATTAGGATTTAAAGTATTGGGAGATCCAATTGAAAAAACAGGAGTTTATGCCTTTGGATATGAAAATAACGGATTTATGTTATTAGCTCCGATGGCGTTAATTGTAGTTGGAATTATTATTTGGATTCAACGTAGTAGAAACGAAGCATTAATTGAAGAGAACTAGATAATTATGGAACATTTAGAATTATTTTTCAAGTCGATTTTTATAGATAACATGGTATTTGCAACCTTCTTAGGAATGTGTTCTTACCTTGCTGTATCTAAAAAAGTAACTACAGCTGTAGGTTTAGGAGCTGCGGTAATCTTTGTATTAGCCGTTACCGTTCCTTTAAACTGGTTGTTAGATCAATATATATTACAGCCTGGAGCATTAGTATGGTTAGGTCCAGAATATGCTGAATACGATTTAAGTTTCTTATCATTTATCCTATTCATTGCAACCATTGCAACGATGGTACAATTAGTAGAAATAATCGTTGAGAAATTCTCACCTTCTTTATACAATTCATTAGGTATTTTCTTACCATTAATTGCAGTAAACTGTGCGATTTTAGGAGGATCTTTATTTATGCAATCTCGTGAAATAGCTACTTTAGGCTTGGCGTTAAATTACGGAATTGGTTCAGGAATTGGATGGTTTTTAGCTATTTTGGCTATTGCAGCAATTCGTGAAAAAATTAGATACTCTAATATTCCAGCTCCATTAAGAGGATTGGGAATTACATTTATTGTAACAGGTTTAATGGCGATTGGATTTATGAGTTTTGGTGGAATGTTAACAGGTGGTGATGAAGAAGCAGAAGAAGCTCCTAACACACAAGTTGTTAAAGTGATTAAAACTGAAGATGCAAAAGCTATTAAAATGAAGAAAAAAGAATTAGCGAATAACACTAAAGAAATTCAAGAATAATGATTTTAGCAGCAAGTACATTAGGAATTATCGTAGCTACAGTAGCTGCATTCCTTGTTATAACTTTGTTATTAGTTGCATTGTTATTATTTGTAAAACAAAAATTATCTCCGTCTGGTCCTGTAAAAATTACCATAAATGGAGAAAGAACAATTGAAGTTGGTTCTGGAGGAACTTTATTATCAACCTTAGGAGCAGAAAAAATATTTTTACCATCTGCTTGTGGTGGAGGTGGAACGTGTATTCAATGTGAATGTCACGTAAATTCTGGTGGAGGTGAAGCTTTACCAACAGAAACACCTCACTTTACAAGAAAAGAATTAGCGCATGGTGTGCGTTTATCTTGCCAGGTAAAAGTAAAGCAAGACATGGATATCTCTATTCCAGAAGAAATTTTCGGAATTAAGAAATGGGATGCTGTTGTTGTTAGAAATTATAATGTAGCCACTTTTATTAAGGAATTTGTAGTAGAAATTCCAGAAGATATGGGTTATAAAGCAGGCGGATATATTCAAATTGAAATTCCAGAATGTGAAGTAAAATATTCTGATATGGATATTACTGCGCATCCAGAAGAACATGATACGCCAGATAAATTTGAAGCTGAATGGGATAAGTTTAACTTAAGGCCATTAGTGATGAAAAATGCAGAAACTGTAGAAAGAGCATATTCTATGGCTTCTTTTCCTGCAGAAGGAAGAGAGATTATGTTAAATGTTCGTATTGCTACACCTCCTTTTGATAGAGTGAAAGGCGGATGGATGGATGTAAATCCAGGAATTGCATCATCATATATCTTTAACTTAAAGAAAGGTGATAAATGTGTGATTTCAGGTCCTTATGGAGAATTCTTCATTAACGAATCTGAAGCAGAAATGCTTTATGTTGGTGGTGGAGCTGGAATGGCGCCAATGCGTTCTCATTTATATCATTTATTCAGAACATTGAAAACAGGAAGAACTGTTACATATTGGTATGGAGGACGTTCTAAAGCAGAATTGTTTTATATAGAACACTTTAGAGCTTTAGAAAAAGATTTTCCAAATTTCAAATTCTATATTGCATTATCTGATCCTACGGAAGCAGATAATTGGACTAAGAAAAAAGATGTTAATGATACAGATGGAGATGGTTTTGTAGGGTTTATTCACAATTGTGTAATAGAAAACTATTTAAATCATCATGAATCACCAGAAGACTTAGAATTGTATTTCTGTGGACCACCATTGATGAATCAAGCAGTACAAAAAATGGGAGAAGATTTTGGAATTCCAGATGAGCACATCCGATTTGATGACTTTGGAGGTTAAACCTCAAGTTGAAATAATATATTTAAAAAACCGATTCAGAAATGTGTCGGTTTTTACTTTTTAATAACATTATTATTATCTTACCAATTCAATGACTTTTTTAAAAATGATAAATAAATTTTTTTGTTTAAGTTCAATTAAATCGAGTATTCGATTAAGCTTATTGTTTTTATGCTTTTCATTTATTCAAATTGGATTCGCTCAAGAAACTAAAAATGTATTATTCATAGGAAACAGTCAAACATTTTATAATGATTTGCCTAAAATGACTCAGAATATTGCCAATTCTTTAGGCGATGTTTTGACATACGAAGAGTCTACAATTCCAAGTTATAGTTTAAGACAGCACATTAACAATTCAGAAACAAGGAATAAAATCAGAAAAGGAGGTTGGGATTATGTGATTCTTCAAGAAAGAAGCTCTTGGCCGGCTTTATGGGACACTCATGTAGAGGATAATATTTACCCATACTTACAACAACTAAAAGATTTGATAGAAGAAACAAATCCATGTGCTAAAATTATTTTATATCATACTTGGGGTTATAAAGATGGAATTCCTAGTTCTTGTGCTACTTGGCCAAATGTTTGTGATTACACGAGTATGGATCTGTCTCTTATACACATCTCCGAGCCCACGAGACAGGCAGAAATCTC
>CAJXUU010000464.1 GCA_913061325.1 uncultured Saprospirales bacterium
TCTGGTCATCACAATCGTCAGCTAATACAAATCCGTCTTGATCCAAATCATCATCGAGTGTAATCTCATCACAATCGTCATCCAGTCCATTATATGGTATTTCTTCAGCATCAGGATTTACATTCGCATTGTTATCGTCACAATCTACCGATGCTTCAAATCCGTCTCCATCTTCATCCACAAAGACTATTTCAATATTGAATGATTTATAAATCGACTTCATGTAATTGCAATCATTATTTTGCAATAAAAAATTTACGGTATGAATTCCTGTAGTAAAGTAATATGGTTCATTAATATCATAATCATCCAAATGAGATAAATCATACTGTGTGCAGGTGGCATCTATAGTCACAGTCACAGGAGCAAATTGAATTGTTGCTCCATTGGAATCCTGCGACAAAATTGTAAAATCACAACACGAAATAGAAGGTTCGATTACTTCATAATGTATAACTTGAATTGTAGAATCTACATTGCCACAACTATCTGTCATAAGGTGAACAACGGATTGTAATCTCTTAGACAAAGTATTGAAAACACAATTTAAATCAGGGATAGAACCACTTTTATAAGTGGTAACTTCAGGTATTTCTCCACAGTCGTTTATTGGAGGATTAAAATCAGGTATTGCCAATTGATAATCTGAGCAAGTTGAATAAATATCGAAAACATTGTAATTATCAATCGAACCCATAGAATCCGTCCTTAAACACTCAAGTTGACTTTGACCAGAACCTGCACCTGTTGATCTACCATTAGCCAGTATATAACCATTGTCTGATTGATCAATTCCATATTCATCTGCTGAGGAATTACCTCTGGTAGTAGTTCCAAATGTTTTTGAGCTTATTATTTCTCCCGCAAAATTCATTAATAATATGGAAGCTCCTTCATAATCCATTCCAGTGTATGAAGTTCCAGTCATTGCAATGACATTTTTTTTTAAATCGAAAACAACATCTTCAATTCTAAGATCGGTTTGACTTCTCCAAATTAAATCTAGTTGTTCATTAAATAAAAAAACTTCCCTATTAGTAACCAAGAACACAGAATCCGGTGCAAAGATGTTAAGTCGGTTTTGAAAAGGATCTCCTGCATTAGTATTCTCAACTTCCATATGTTTAACTAGTACTCCGTCTTTTGTAATTTCATTGAGAAAGAAGCTTTTCAGTGACATTCCTCCAAACGCATTGATTTGATTGGAAGTCATTTGAGCTTCAAGGCACAAGTAATTTCCATTACTCAACTCTTCTAATCTTATTCCAGTAGAATATTGTAGATCAGTATCAACAAAGAACCCACTTATTTCCGATCCATCAGTTGGATCCAACTCATACATGAATATTTCTTGATTATTATTGCTATTAAGTTTTAATTCTGCAATTCCCATGGCTACTATGTTGCCATTATCCAAAATACTCAATGCATGTGGACGCACTTTATAGTTGTCATTTGATAAATCTTGTACCCAATCACTATCTCCATTTTGATTGAATTTGATTACCCTAATTTCGTCAGGATTTGAAAATACTGATCTACAAAGCACTGCATATTCTCCAGAACCAAGAGCGATATAATTATAGAATCGAAATGGTCCAACGGGAAATACAAAGTCTATTTCATTTAGAACAAGACCTTCTTGATTCAGGATTGTGAATTTGGGATCTTCAGTACAAGTAAGTACAGCAATAGTTCCATCTTCATTCTCATCGACCAAAATAAATTTTTGATCTTCTATTGGATCAAAAATCTTATGCCATTTTTGTGCTACACAAGAATAAGTAAGCAATAGAAGGCCAAGAGTTAAAATGTTTTTATATAAATTCATAATTGGTAATTGAATAATTTTAAAACTAAATATAGTATAATTTCTATAATTTTGATTGAGCCCTTCTCATTATTCTTATCAACTATTGCCTGTAGACTTTTTTTGATAAAGAAGAGATGTCCTGTAATAATATATAGATTTCCAATCTAAAAGAATGAGAATGTTAATGATGTTGAAACTAATCAGATATTTCTTTCACTAATTGCAAAAAAGAATAATTAAAGACGTGCAAGCAAAACATCAGCGATATTGCTTCACATTCATACTGGGTATTGGGTTTAATAAAGTGGTTTTGTGTGTAGAACGGGAAGGGGAATTGATTTTATCTCTATATTAGAGAATGGAAATAACATGGAAGACAAAATGTAAATAATCCAGTAGGTTTAAATAAGTTGGTTACGAGTCGACATTAGATTTTGCGATTAAAGAAGATCGAAATGATAGGAGTGAGGTAGATCAGCACGAAAACTTGGATGAACCAAGATAGGACACCACATAACATTAGACATAATGGAATCTTCTCTTTGGTCAGACTCCACGTGTCAAAACCGTTATGTGGGATAAGAACTTAAAATTTGGAGTTATTACCAAAATTTGGTAACTTTGATTAAAATCATTGATTATGGGAAAAAATACATCAATAGCACTCGGTGAACATTTTGAGGATTTCGTCAAATTTGGTATTAGCGGAGGAAGATATAAGAATGCAAGTGAGGTTATAAGAGCTGGACTAAGACTTTTGGAGGAGGAAGAACAAAAATTCTATGCCTTGAAATCAGCAATTCAAGAGGGAATTGACAGTGGAGTGGTTGAGAATTTTGATCCAAAGGAACATTTAAAGAAAATGAAACTAGCACGATCAAATAATGCATAGATATCTATTAACTCAAAAAGCAATATCAGATTTAACAGAGATCTGGAGTTACACGATAAATACATGGTCAGAGAATCAAGCTGATAAGTATTACGAGGAAATCCTAAATTTCTGTCAAAAATTGGCTAACAACCCTAAACTCGGCAGAAATTATAGTCAGTTAATTCCAGACTTAAAGGGAGCCAAAGTAAATAGACACATCATCTTCTACCGTGAAATGACAGAGAATACCATTGAAATAGAAAGAGTACTTCACGAACAAATGGATCTGAAATCACGACTTGAAAAATGATACCCCACATAACATTTGATAAGAAGTAAGAGCTCCTTCGTCGCTCCTCCTCTTATCATTGGACGTTATACTTCATTCCCCCTATTAGGCCACCCAAAAATCAGTAAGAAAAGATACTAATTTCCTA
>CAJXUU010000465.1 GCA_913061325.1 uncultured Saprospirales bacterium
ATACTTTTATTTTCAGCAACCGTAACGAATCAAGTGTTTGATGATCTTAAAACTCATTTCCCAGACGTAGAAAGAATAGAAGAATATGCCCATGTCAATCCGATCCAAGATCATATCAAGATGCAATTCAGTGAATTGACATATGAAAGACATGCAGAATTTTCGAATGTAAACACAAACTACATTGATCGGTTTATAAAGAATCTGAAGGAAAGTTTTGATCCAAAACTATCTAGAGTTATTGTCTTTGTACTCTCTAGGAAGGGAACAGAGAATTATAGTAAAGTATTCAATGAAACTGAAGGCAATCCCTTTATGTCTTCTTATTATCATGCAGGGCTAGATAGTGAAACCCGTCAAACCACATATAGTGGATTTAAAGATAAACACGGGGAAATAAAAGTACTTTTTGCAACAAAAGCATTTGGTATGGGAATGGATATACCCAATATTCACTATGTGTATCATTTTGGTCCATCGGCCAATATAGAAGATTTCCTTCAGGAGATTGGAAGAGCAGGAAGAAAGAAAGAATCAAGAGAGTCTGCAGGATTTAATGAAACAAATCAAATAGAGACTTGGTGTTTTCTTACGGAAGATAACTTTTCTTATCTCAGAGAAATGATCCAAAAAACACAAGTGTCTTGGGATCAAATTGGACAAGTAGACAAGGTATTGCAGAATTTCATGCTTCAAAATGGATTGGGTTGGCCAGATAAAGAAACACCAGTGCCAGTACCACTAGATATACTTCATAGCAATGACTTTTTTAGAAATGAAAAGAATACTGCGGGTATATATTCAGTAGCATCATTTTGGTTAGAAAAGCTAGGTAAGTATAAGCAAAGGTATTTTGTTCCAGGAGTTTTAAGTTTTGGGCCTAATTATAAACCTGCAGATGAAGTATCAGGTGAAGAACAAAAGCTACTGTTAGGATTAATAAAGGCAAAGGATGATGGTAAACCAATCATTTCTGTACCGATAACCGAAATATTTCCCTTCTTAAAAAGGAAGTCGCTCTCTAGAGTATTTGAAATTGCATTTACTATGCATGGCAATGGTCAACTTGAGCTAATTAAAGAAGTTAGTTTCAGTCCGTTTAAGACTATTTTTAAAGAAGAACGATCCTTGTTTCATACATCTGGCTCAAGAAAATTATTGTACCTCTTACATGGCATTCAAAATTTCATCAAGTCTATTTCTACTGAAATAGAAATGAATGATAGGAAAGTATATTCTATAAGTTCAATTGGAGATAAAGCTAGTGAGATATTTAACGATGTATTCGAAATTGATGCATTTCAACGTATATGGCATCATGAGAATGCTGAAAGTAGAGAAAAAAGAAAAGAGGCATATAGGAAGAAAAGATATTTAGATTTCCAGAAAAGAGTGAAATTTGCCTTTTATATTATAAACTCAATCAGCGGTATGAATGCAGAGTACAAGATTGATAAAAAAGAAAGAGAAGTATATACTGTTATTTATAAAAATGTAAATCCAGAAACTCAAGTCGACGATATTATAGATGATTGTGAAAAAGTGATTGAAGAGGTAACTAAGATTATTCAAAACAACAAGTCATCGATAGATCTTATAGAATTTATTAATACGGTATCCTTAAGTAATAAATCACTTTACTACTTAAACTTCATACTAAATACATGTAAGAAATTAGGATACTTCAAATTAGATAATTCCATTGTTTCCATGGCGATGGAGACTTTCATGCTTTCAAATGATTCTTTAGAGAATCATAAAGAACTGTATGAAGAATACCTAAAAACTTTTCGTCTAAAGAAATTAAGATTAATGGTCCTTGAGTCTATACAAAGAATATCATCGAGCCAACATGGAGATTATATATCACAGTACTTCAAGTGTAGTGAAGAAATCGATATTATCAATTTGATTTCTGAATATGATGAACAAGCTGACCTTAGCCACTTTAGAGAGGTAGCAATTGACGAAGCATACGCAGAGCTTAATGAAGATCAAAAGAAAATATTCGATTTTGATATTGATAAGAACTTAAATGTAATTGCAGGACCAGGAACGGGGAAAACTCATACGCTAGTAACGAGGGTAGCGATGCTCATTCAGAAAAAAATGATATCACCTGATCAGATATTATTGTTGGCATATAATAGATCCGTGGTTGAAGAATTGCGATCTAGAATCAGAGAAATATTTGGTAAGTTAGGTTACAAGTCAATTACACGAGATTTGAAAATTCACACTTTCGCATCCTTGGCTAAATTAGCCCTTAGAGATCGCTTGCCAGAGGCAGAGATAGTAACTCCACGAGTTAATGATTTAGGGGAATTAGATATATTTAAATCTAGAGAAGCATTTTTTCTACACTTACTAAACACCGAGCCTGGATATATAAGAAACTCGTTAGGACAACCGAGATTTATTTTTGTCGACGAGTTTCAGGATATTACGAATGATAGGATAACAATCCTAAAAGGTATATACACAGAAAACTTTTCATCTATAACCGTAATTGGAGATCCAGTACAAAGTATCTATGGGTTTGAACGTGATGGTGATATAGACCCGAAACCATATTATGATAAGTTTAATGAGAAATTTAAACCCGAAATACTTCCTCTTACTATTAACTATCGATCTACCAATGAAATAGTAGCTTATGGTCAAAGCTTGCTAGCTGTTCAAAATGCAGCTTTTGGAATGCCAAGCTTAGTAGCAAATAAAGGAAGTGTAGAAAATTCTTGTGAAATAATAAATTTGTTGGAAGAGGGGCCTCATCAATCATGGGGATCAATTGTGTCAAATTTCATAGGTAGTGATGCTAAAAAGGAACTGGCCATTCTATTTCGTACCAATGGCGAACTGTTTAGGACGTATGCAAAATTGAGAGAAGGTGGTGTTTCATCTGAAATGATACACATTCAATCTAGTAATGATAGTTTCTCAAGAAGCCGAGAAGTAAGTCACTTTATTGATAAAATCAGGAGTTATCAGGGTGAGTTTGTTTCAAATAAACAACTTGACAATATAATTAGCAATATAAATGAAGTTATATTAGATAATAATATTTGGGAAAAGCATGTACTTCAAAAGCTGTCTCTTATACACATCTGACGCTGCCG
>CAJXUU010000466.1 GCA_913061325.1 uncultured Saprospirales bacterium
TGAATGTATCATACCAAGCAGTAGATACAAAAACCACAAGAGTAAATATCTCAGACTTAAGTGCTGGTATTTATTTCATGAGAGTGCAAAGAAATGAAAATATAGAAACGATCAAATTTGTTAAAATGTAGTGGATTTTAACATCAGAGAAGATCATTGAGCTGTAAGGTTTGAAGATCATTGAGCTTTTTATTATATGCTCACCGATCTTCGTTGCACTCAGCTCAATGATCACAGTCTGCTGTCAACAACTCGATAGATCGAAAACCAAATTACCAAGTGATTTTCGCAGAAAACACGTCGATCGGTGTAGAGATTTGAAAAATCTTGGGCCGATTCAATAATTCGAATATAAATAATTAATTATGAGACACATACCACGATACCTACTCCTACTTCTCCCTTGCCTAATCTTTCCATTATCAATGACTTATGCATATAATTCAGCGTCATATGAAGGATTTATCCGTACAGAGGAGAAGATTTTACCTATTCCTACATTGAAAGTATTGGCAGTTGGTGATGCATATAGTACGACTTATGCAGAGCCAAAAACTCCACCTGTGATCTATAATGCTATGCCAGCGGCACCAGCAGTAGGTATGCAGTTCTCATTGTCAGAACTAGATGAAGATATCATGGGTATAGAAAGTAGCTATATGGCTGCTTCTATGTCACCTCCAGAGACCGATGCCGACTTTTTAGATTTTATGATTAAGTTAGGTAAAGGAAATAAATCTGCAAAAGCAAAAAAGGTCAAAGAGATAGTGGACAAGGCAATTTTAGCAGCTAAATTCATAGATCAGTTGACTGGAGGTGATCTAGTGACTATGCCATTGGTAATGAAAAAAACAATTGGCGAAAAGGAGGTAAGTTTCGTATTTAATAAAGCACGGATATATCCTCAGTTTACATTACTGGAGGTATTTGTGAAAGTGGATATGGGGCAGTTGGATATTGAAGGGAATCCTGTAGAGCTATTTTTTGCAGCGGATGATGTTCTCTTTTCGCAAGAAGATGGACTGATTGGCGGAACTATAGGGCTGGTCAATGATTATGCCCTCAGAGTAGGAGACAGTGAAAATGCAGCAGTATGGTTGAAAGGGATGACAAAAACGGCCAAACCTACATTGCCAGACGGTACATTACCAAGTGGTGAAACTCCACCTGCCACTTTAGATCCTGAAGATCCTTTCCAAGATAAGTATTATGATAAAGGAGGCACTTATGTATCATTTGATTGTGATGGATTCAAGGAGATGGGCATTGCAGGAGAAGTCTTCTTCAGCAGAAGCTGGGTGTTGCCAACAGATAACTTAGGGTTACCAATCCAAGGTACACCAGCTAACCCAAGTCCTAGAGTGAAGGCAGCATTCTCTACAACAATGCAATCTACTAGTGACATCTTCTTACTAATATCTATGCCAAGCTTTACGCTTACAAAATTCCAGAATATCACGATGGACTTAGACAGTGCGTATCTTGATATGAGTGACTATAGAAATCCACCTGGAGTACCATTGGCATATGGCATACAACCTGAAGCTTGGGAAGGAGTATATATAAAAAATATCGGACTCACCTTACCGGAACCGTTCAAACGTACCTGTGGATCATTTGCTGATGAGCCAAATGAGAGTGAAAACCCATCTGGTAAGCCTAAGACTTGTAGAATCAGATTAGATGTCACTCACTTATTAGTTGATGAATTTGGAGTAGATGGCTCTTTTGCGATAGAAGGGCAAGCTCCTTTCGTCGGTGGCCCCATCATGGATGGAGAATGGGGTTGGAATATGGACTATATAAACATTGATCTACAAAATAGTGATATAGTAGGTTTTGGATTTGGAGGAGGTATTGGCGTGCCCATATTAGATAAAGATGATCCGATAGATTATAAAGCTCAGATCAATTTTGCTAATAAAGAAGAATACATATTCGAAATTAGTCAAACTACAGATAATAAGAAATCATTTCCAATATGGAATGCAGCTAGCGTAAATTTAACTAATAAAGAACTGACGATAACGGTGTTGGATGGAGAATTTGATGCTTCGATTAAGCTTTCGGGGACACTTACAATAGGAGACCCTAAAGATAAAAAGGAAGGAGTAGGAGGAAGCACTCTCAAATTACCTTCGATTGAGTTTACCAATTTAGAGTTTTCAACAAAAAGTCCAAAAATAAAAATAGGTGGTTTGGGTTTGAATGGTAGTGCTAGTGCATCTGCTGTTAATTTTCCAATAGTGCCTACTGATCTAAAAGTAAAGCCAGTAGCAGGGGATAAATTATTGTTATCGTTTGGAATGATCCTAAATCTGATGAAAACGGATAAGAGTACTATAAGTGCAACCGGTGGTTTTGAGGTGTTGGGTAAACTAAAAAGAGATACAGGTGGATCACAACACTGGGAAAACGAGAGTATCAACTTTACAGGTGCAAATGTTACTGTCAACGTACCACAATTTTATGGTACAGGGAGTCTCAATTTATTTAAAGGGGATGAGGTTTATGGCAAAGGGTTTAGTGCAAGCATTACTGCGAAAATAATGGGCGAAGACTTAGATCTAGACGAGAATACGGGTAAGTTTTCTCTGAAAATGGCCGCTATATTTGGTAGTTCATCTTCTTCCTCTGGAGAGACAGGTGGTGGTGTACCGCCTGACGATGGGAGTGTTCCTCCAGAAACTGGCGATTTAGATAATTATAGATATTGGATGGTAGATGGTCTTGTTCAAAGTGATAAAGGTATTCCAATTTTTCCACCATTCGAGTTGAATGGTTTTGGAGGAGGTGCTTTCTACCACATGAGGCCTGATTCGTACAATGCTACGGAACCAAAAGCTGGTGCTATTACTGCGATAGGGGAGTCTACAACAGGCGTCGTTTATGTTCCAACATCTAGCACTGGACTAGGGTTGAAATTTACAACTTCCATAGTTGCCAAAGGAGGGTTGATGGACGGTCTACTCACTGCAATAATAAGATTTAGTCCTTCTGGCACATTACAAAATATAACATTCTGGGGAACGGTAGATATTCTTAAACCAGGTAAAGTGAACACTACATTAAAACTTAATATAGAGGAAA
>CAJXUU010000467.1 GCA_913061325.1 uncultured Saprospirales bacterium
GCATTGCCTACGTTTTTTGCCTTGGAGAATGAATAAATATCAGCACATAAAAACGCACTTTATTAATGCATCATTCCTTAGAGATGATACTATACAAAAGAAAGTATATGCTATCAATCAACAATTGAACACTGATTACAATTGTAACACAACTACAAGTTCCGAACAAGAGAAAATAATATTTGATTTTAACGCACTAATTGACAGTAGTATATACTGTGCAAACGGCTACTCTGAAATAACCAATATAGATACAGCAGAATATTTTGGATATCAATTACCTAGAATTACCATCAATGATGGAGAGAGAGAACAATATCCGCAGATTGGAGATTCAAAAGGTCTATTTCTTGATATTGAGAATGTTTGGGTAGCAAGTTATCATGAAGAATTGATAGAATATTGTGTGAATGATGAAGTAGGTTGCCCACATGAGCTTCCACTTTCTTCAAATGAGGTCAATACTAATAAAGGACTCATTACACTTTATCCCAACCCTGCTTCAGAAAAGGTCACGATTTCATCAAAAGAAACTATTAGATCATTTGAAATCTATTCATTAGATGGAAGAAGGTTACTTAACCGTTCAAACATTCATAGCTTACAAATAGAAATAAAATTATCACAAATAAATAGTCAAGTTTTGGTGGCATTAATCAAGATGGATAATGGCAAAACAACAAGACTACTATTTCATAAGAATTAAATTCCGCTCGAAATCAAATTAGTATTCATTAAAGTATTGTCTCGCTTTTCTATCCCATCCATCACCAACTTGGACAGCATCGATCTTATTTTGTTCTTGTACATCAGGTGCTCTCCCATACAATTCTACTTCCCATGCTGGATTCTGAGCTTCTCCTCGACATGTACTGTGAAGTAACTTATAATCCTTAGCCACTAGTGACTTATTGTAAAACAAGAATCTAACATTGGTCTGAGTGGTCTCTTCTACTTGATTGAAATACCAAATCTCATATGGATACGATTCAGGTTCTTGATCAATTGTTAGGACACTATTGGGCTTTCCATATCGCAAGAATATATAGCCTCGATCTGTCTCAAATCCGTAACCTACATTGCTGTTGTATTCAAGGTCAACAGCTTTTGCAATCGTTAGATACTGAAAATAATGTTGCTCCGTATTTCTGGGCTCCTTCTCTTTCCAGATTGAAAACAAGAATTTCTTCTGAGCTCGTAATGGTGCATCCTTAATGATATAATCCAACAGACTCTTCTTTGGCTCAAATACAATTGGACTCGTAGCTCTTAATCCATATTCAACCTCATCAGCCGTCATGTCATTTACAAATGAATAATCCTCTTTATCATTGTAGGTTTTCCAATACTCCAAATCAAACTTAGCATTTGACCTAGTGAAGTTGGCAAATTTGCTGATCAGGACTGCCTTTGTTTTGTCCATTACTTCTAGTTCTACTCTATAGTTTCCTGTTGGAATTTTATCAACAGGAAGCTGAAGAATTAATGGCTGAGAGCTTTGATTGTCTAGTTTTTTTACTTTTCTCATCACTTCCTTTCCTCCAGCTTCTGAGAATCCATCGTAAATTCCATATTTCACAAATAATAGATCCTTACTGCCTGTATTAAGATATACCTCGGTATAAATATTCAAGACATCAATATCTTCAGTCACCACTCCATAGTTTAGTGGTTCCATATAGATACCATTCTTAGCCAAAGGGTTAGACTCGTCTGATTGTTCCACTTTACCAAACAACTGAACATCAGATAACTCTACTGCTTTAGAATAATTATTAACAATTACCGACCTCTCTATATCTAGTTTATTTTCTGGATTGTGATTATCTACAGCTTCAATTTTCAATATATAGTTTCCTGGCTCGACCGCAAATCTTTTAACATCTAGGAAGTCTTGAAAAGTTTTTAATGCTGGAGAATTCAGGGTGAATTTTTCAAAAGAAACAATTTTTCCATCTTTAGAAATAATAATTGTAAAATTGACTGATGCTTGAACATACCCTTCTCTGGTAGTCATTTCTTTAAATTCAACCGACCTGCCAAAGACTCTGACATATGCTTCTAAGTAGGTTTTGTCCCCATCTTTAAAAGAACCAGTTTCGATACTGATTTCTAGGGCATTGAGTGTGATATTAAGAAGAAGAACTAGGAATACGGACAATAAGATTCTCATAGCAATATACTTTAGTGTTAAAAGAAAGAGCAAGAAAAATAATGTGAATTATCTCTTTTTGAGATAGAATTCCATTTCAAAGACATTAACTTTCGAATCCAAAATCAACGTATCATTTATGAGAGACTTAACTTTAAATTCATTGAGACTTTCGAGATCCTGAATGTCTACCTTATTCTGCTCAAAGATAAATGTATGGTATTTTTCGTCAGGGAAGAGATTACTTTTGATGGTATTGTCGGCTTGAAAAAGTAAATAACCGTTCTCAAGAGTCTTAGTGACCTTGCCATTTCTAGTAACATGGAATATATCCCATTCTCCAACAAGATCATCTGCCGAAACGGATTTCATGACCTTTTCAGGTTTACACCCAAAAACAAAAACTATTGCTATAAATAATAAATACTTCATTTAGCTAAAAAATTATCTCCTATTTTAGCATACAAACACGCTAAATCAGAATTCTAATATACAAACTAAATAGAAAACGTAAAAAATTGCACAACTAATGTTCAACATTTTGTAATCTCTCGAAATCCTTCACTAGGTTGCAAAACCCCTCGTGATAGTATACTAAAAAAGGTCATCCGAATGATCGGATAACCTTCAATATTTTTTTGAATCAAAAAGAATATTACTTCTTACTGATAAACTTTCTTTCTTTGATCTTAGCTTTCTTACCTACTAATTCTCTTAAGTAGTATAATTTAGCTCTTCTCACTTTACCTCTCTTCAATACTTCTACATCTACGATATTTGGAGATGCAAATGGGAAGATTCTCTCTACACCCACACCGTTACTTATCTTTCTTACTGTAAAAGTCTTAGTAAGACCATGTCCTTTTATTTGAAGAACATCACCCTGTCTCTTATACACATCTGACGCTGCCGACGAAGAGGATAGTGTAGA
>CAJXUU010000468.1 GCA_913061325.1 uncultured Saprospirales bacterium
CTACACTATCCTCTTCGTCGGCAGCGTCAGATGTGTATAAGAGACAGATTGATTCTCTTTCAAATTACCCCAATTCAGAGAAGTTGAATTTTGACTTTTTCGAAGCAATCAAATTTGTTACTAAGATGTTTGAAGAAAACTATGGAGGTTGTCGAATATCATCAAACATTGGGAATTATCAAACAAGCAAACATCTTCATTGGTACGTTCATTACGGACCAAGACTCAGAGCTGAAAATGGCGAACACATTAAGAAATAAACGCTTGCTGAAAACAGAAAAACATTTAATCGATAATATGAATTATAAAAGCTATTCAGTTTATGATGACGATGACTTTTTTGATAAATACAATCAAAAAAGAAGTAAAGGAAACTCACCAAATGAATTAATTGAACAACCCATAATTGATGAATTAATAGGAGATATTAATGGAAAGAGAATCCTGGATTTAGGTTGCGGTGATGGGGAATATGGAGTTGAGTTACTAAAAAGAGGTGCAAAACACTATCATGGAATAGAGGGGTCGCAAAAAATGTCAGGCTTAGCTAAAGAAAATCTAAAAGGCTATGATTCGATTATTGAAGTAGGTGATATTGAGTGGGTTGAATTTGAAAAAGTAAAGTACGATATAGTTGTATCGAGATTAGTGCTTCATTATATTGAAGATGTAGGAAGATTATTAAAAAGAATCAGAGAAAGTTTAAATGAAGAAGGAGAATTTATTTTTTCGATAGAGCATCCAATAATTACAAGTTGCTATGAATCCTATCATAAGGAAGTAAAGAGAGGTAACTGGATTGTAGATAATTATTTTGAGGCAGGTGAAAGGGTAAATATATGGATCGGAAAGAATGTGGTAAAATATCACAAACCCCTAGAAGATTATTGGAGGATAATTAAAAAATCAAATTTGGAAGTAATAGAAATTAGAGAATCAAAACCTCAAGCATCGAATTTTGAAATTAGAGAGGAATTTGAAAGAAGGGATAGGGTTCCGCTTTTTCTAATGTTTAAGTTGAAAAATAAATAAGGCTGCTAATAAAGATTTTTATGACCATTGCTGTATGTACATTTTTAAGAATGAAGAAATCAGTCAGACATTCGAATCGCTGTGATATCCTAGTTATGTTGTTATCCCATTAGCAATAGCTAAAATCCTTTGATTGATTGCTATATGGGGCAACCAATCCAAATCACTTAATGAGTAGGCATACGCAGGTTTTTTCTTTGATTTTGTCTTAACATTTTTTGCTCATTTTATGGTTGGAGATGGAGAATTTTTTCCAGCTTTGGCATCAATATTAATTCTTTTTGTATCATATTGGTAATATAAGATATTAGTTCTTAGAAGATTAATTCTTACTATTGCTTAGTTCTTTTTTAGCTTTCAAGGTTACTGGATAAGAAGGGTACTTTTCAATAAATTTTTCAATATCTGCAATTTTATTTTTTGTGTCAGAATCATGATCATATTCGTATTTGAGATTTATTAAATACCATTCGGCGTCATCAGCATATTGACTTGATGGATATTTTTTTAAAAACATCTCAAGAGGCTTAATTGTCGAAGAATGATCACATCCTCCACATCCTCCATGACATGTCCATGGAGTAATACAAAGGAGATCATTTGCAATTGCTTCAAGATATAATCGATGGTCTTGAAGATGTATATTAGTTTTTATACTATCGATAGTTTTATAATACAACTCAATATTTTTGATAGCATTTGTATAATATTCATTTGGGGTATTAGCTTCTTCTAGTAGTTTATAGTATTTTGTAGATAGGTTTAAAATTGCTTTTGTATTCTTATTTGATCCATAGTCATAGATAAGTCGATTTATACAATTGACTCTTTGTTGTTTTGATATCACCTTATTTTGATAGCAAAGTGTATATTCTTCGATGGTTTTAAAGTTCAGATTTCTAAGTACAGCGCCACTAACTGTTGTTAATTTTGTGGTGATTTCACGATTGGTATTATTTGCATATTGAGTTTGCATGCTATCTATTACACAAATAGCAGTCTTTATTGAGAAGGGAATTTCTGATAGTAATGATTTTAGTGTTTTTTTATAATCTGTTATTTCTGCGGCATGCCTTTTTTGGTCAAACGGAATACCTTCAGATACAAATAGTAAAATGGATTTTGATACTATATCATTGTTATTTGCGATAAAAACTCGGCAATCTGACATGTTGAATCCTTGATACCTTTCTACATCAATATTTCCTCTATATTTCAGTCCTGTTTTAATATCTATGAAATAAACCTGAGTATCAGAATATATCCAAATATAGTTGTGATATATTTTGTAAGATTTTCTATTCTTGTCTAAGTTTGGAATATCTAGGTTGAATGAAATTTCAATGTTATTTGAAGGATTTAATTTGGTGTATAAATTTCCTTTTCTATACCATATGTTTTCATTTATTATTTGTGGTTTAGAGGGTAAAGCCACAGTTTTGGTATCGTACCTGTAGGAGTAATTGCCATTGGTTTTTAGTATTTCAATTCCGTTTTTTTTTTCAATGGTTTGTTGTTTTGAAGAATTGACTTTATGGCTCTTTTTAAGCCAATGATTACTTCTTATAACGTATGCCCAACCTTGATCGAAAAATAGAGTGTCAAAATTGATATTTGGAACCCTAGTATTGAAATGGTTAGTCGGACAATCAAGATCCTTAGTAATTGCTTTGCTAGCCTTGTTATACCTATAAAATCCTTTGTACCCAAAAAGTAATGCTTCGTTTTCTGTTATGTGGATGTAGGTAATAGTTTTACTTTTTAAATTTGTAAATTTTTGACTTCTCATGTCAAATTCATAAGCTCTTCTGTTCAATCCGGCTATAAATATAAGTGAGTCTATGAGGTCAGTAACATAATATTTAGGAAATAATCGATCTTGATACTTTGAAATAACAAAACTGTCATTTTGAATGAATATTTGTTTATTTACTTTTCTTCCATAAATACAAAAGGTGTTTGGTTTTAGAGGAGAAAATTTCATTGTCTGACTTCTGTTTATCGAAATCGGTTTAGAACATATAGGACTGTCTCTTATACACATCTC
>CAJXUU010000469.1 GCA_913061325.1 uncultured Saprospirales bacterium
CTACACTATCCTCTTCGTCGGCAGCGTCAGATGTGTATAAGAGACAGGTGTAGCACAATTCAGCTCCAATAAATGTATTTAAATTACCAATCAGATGAAGTGCTAGATTTCCAGCGCTATTCGTAATTTCTCCTTCTACTTTCCAAAGTTTCTGTTCATCTTGATAACGAGGTATTTGATGATATAGTCTATCTAAATCTCGAATGAAAAATTATTTAACAATTTGAGTTACCATGATTAATTTACTTAGACTTCTCAAAATTAAGACTTACTCCATTGATACAATATCTTAACCCAGTTGGTTTAGGACCATCCTTAAAAACATGACCAAGATGGCCTTCACATCTGCGGCATAATACTTCTGTACGCGCATAGCCTAAATCGTAGTCTGTATCTTCAAGGATTACTTCTTTATCTATAGGTTGGTAAAAACTGGGCCATCCTGTACCAGACTTAAACTTCGTATCACTTAAAAAAAGAGGTAAATCACATGCTCCACATGTATAAACACCATTTTCTTTATTTTTCAATAAACTACTTGTAAAAGATCTTTCTGTCCCTTTTTCTCGAATCACATAGTACTCTTGCGCGCCTAGCTCAGCTGCCCACTCTTCAGGAGATTTTACTATTTTCGCAATGACCTCACCTTTAGAATTTTTAAAGTTTGTTTCTGTAGCACGTTTCTCGACTTCAAGCTCAGATCCAGATGTTATTTCTTCGGAATTAGGTGATTCGGTATTTCCTTGTTGAGAATTACTTTTACAACTCATGAAACTCATAAGCATCAACATTACAATAATCTTATTCATATTTCAATTTAATTAATAATAAGAGAAGTTTTAGTCTTCTCCCCTCAATCTATTATCCTGTTTCTTGGCAATATCTACGATTTTACGCATCGTTCTTACAATAGTTAGGAAAAACAAATGGCCAATAGCAAACATTACATACAGCCATCTATAAGAACCATAAATATCCATTGACTCTCCTGAGGCCAGATATGCAATACTCCCCCCTAAAAATGCTAATAAAACATAACTTAGTATAGATTGCCAAAAATATTTATTCTGATCGTCAGCTGCAAGACTCATTATACTATTCCCTATTGTAAAAAAGAACGTCAAAGAAACGGCAATTAGCCATGGTGTGCCGCCATCTACATCTAAAATGCCTATAGCCCCTGCGCCACTCGATACTAATATAAAAACTGTTATCGTAATAAGAACAGCTCCCACTTGAACAAATGGAGGTACTTGGTACTCAAATATAGACTTGTCAGAATTAACCATATTTTTAGAAAATAGTTAAATACATTATAATTAGGTATCTAACATAAGGATTCTTAATTGGTTCGACCGTCATATAGATAATTAAATCTAAACGGTACTATGAAATATTTATACTTTGCATTGATAATTTCTATTTGTTCTTGTACAACTCCTAATATCGATTACCTAGGAAATGATTACGATTCGACTGACAATGTGGATGTTTACTTCTCTCCAAATGATATTGATGAATACTTTTCGATCATGGGTCAAATGAACGCTAACAATGAAAATGATGAATCCTTATCTCTGGATGACATGAAAGAATCCATGATTTGTGAGGCCAAAGAAAGAGGTGCAGATGCAATTCTTTTCCTTGATTTCGAATCATTCGATAATTTACATTATATCACCGCTGATCTATTAATTTATGAATATTAATGGTTTGTTGGTTCTAATTTAGATCAAATTTGACACCGATTGATATTGTACGGGACGGTCTATAACTTGCTCTTCTATCAATCCCTGGAGAAAAATATCCACTACCATCCTGATCATAGAATGATGGTTCTGGATCTGCTCCTGTATATCCGGTGACCGTCATCAAGTTTTGCCCAATTAGAGATAGGCTAAACATCCGATCATCATTGCCGACTAGAAAAGATCTTGATATAGACAGATTATCTAATTTCACAAAACTAGCATCTTCTATATAGAGTGATGAGTATCTAGCCTCATTGAGACCCTCGACCGCTTTACTAGTAATGACACTATTATAAAATTCGTTAAAAACAGGATTATTCTCATAGAACATTCTGTTGAGATTGATCAAACTGTGCCCAAACGCACCACGAAATAGTACATTGATATCATAACTACCAACTTTAATATTATGTTGCCAGCCCAATTCAAAATCAGGAATTGCACTACCTACAACATCATAATCTGAATTTTCCTCACCTGGAGAAAACACATTTATTTGTCCGTCATTATTTACATCTTTATAAATCGTAAAGCCATCAGCATCTATCCCTTCGAAAACAGGGGCGTATATCTGACCAAACTCGCCCCCCCCTCCAATGCTTAATAAAGATGCACTTCCAAAACCAGGAGATCCAGGGTTTGCATATGCAATTTCGAACTCAAAATCTACTATAGATTTGTAAGTAGACAAAAGTATATTTGAAGTATATTTTATATTCTCACTATCGATTAATTTAGCTCCTATTGATAAATCAAAACCTCTAGTAGAAATATTGGTATAAGGATCTTGAAAAGGTGCGATATTATTGATATTGACATTGCTAGAAACTCTAGAAAACACCTCAAAACCGATTTGATAATTACTATTTGAATAATTGACAGCTAAGTCATATTCACTGTTCTTCTCAACTAAAAATTGTACGAATGAACTTACAGGATTAGGCATATAAATATCATTCTGCGAACCAGTAACCCCAAAACCACCAGATAGCAAAAAGTGATCCTCTTCACTATCCATGAAACCACCAAGATCATATGAGATCTGTGCTGAAGGATATAACTGCCATTTGGAATCTCTTTCAAGTAGGGATGAGCCTTCATACCTTAATCCAAAATCAAAGAACAGCTTATTGTCTCTAATTAAGCTAACATTATTATAAAAAGAGATTAACTTATTACTCTCATTTCTAATTTCAATTCCAGATGTAGGTGCCAAATCCGGCCACGCATAAGAGAAAGAAGTCGATTCAGATCCGAAATCTTGGTAACTGTAACCTGCGCGTAATTTGAAGGCGATTCGTTTAATTTCACCTTGATATTTAATAT
>CAJXUU010000470.1 GCA_913061325.1 uncultured Saprospirales bacterium
GATTTCTGCCTGTCTCGTGGGCTCGGAGATGTGTATAAGAGACAGGTTCAGGAGCAGATTGAAAACCCATTTGACCAAAAGGGAGTGGATGATATAATTTTGGACAATTACTTGATTGATTATTGATTATAGATTTTATGTAGTGGACTTGAGGGAAGCAGACGTTGGGTGTAGATGGTTGATAAGACAAATGAAGTATTTGTTGACTTTCTACAAGTAGGAAGCCTCAGAGCTGATCAGATGACCTTTGTAAAAACCATAATTTAATATAAAAGACATACCAGTCTGGTTTCTAAAACCAGGCTGGAATAATATTCTCTTCAGGAGGAGTATTCACTGGCACGAGAGGAGATGAAGGAGGATGGCTAGAAAGCCCTGTCATTCTGGGTGCTGATGCAAACTACTATACCAGAGCCATGTGGAATGTTTCTGGTGCTGGAGCTGACAAAATTAAACCCAAAGCTTCAATAGCGGATTTGAATAAATAAAATAGGATGACATAAATCAATCTTGCCTTTAACGCTTTAATAATTTCGTGCTACAATATTATGGAATAAAAACGATATTGTAGATCTAATGTACAGGTGCAGCCTTAGAGAAAAAGGACAATATACCGCTAGTATCAATGAAGTCTTAGACCTCTTGAAAAAAGCTTCAAAACTGATAAATGTAAAATAATTCGAATTTGGTTTCTGATGAGAGTGTTGTTTGTAAAGGATAGGACCCTCATTTCTTTTAAATAAACCCAGATTTGATCATCACTTTGTTAATTGAGCCAGATGATCCTATGTCCTGACAAATATAGGAATTGACTAGAAACACTATGTATTTCTCTTTTTCTATTATTCAAAATCTAAATTACACGCTGTAATTTCATTGTTTTACGTGCAATAAGTCTCTTTAGGCGTTAAAGTATCTACTTTTCAATTTTTTTTTCTATTTCTCTAAGCAATTCTTTCAATTCCTTTGAGACATCTTTTATTTTTTTCTGAATATCTTCATCGTTGACCATATCTTCAATTTCATCGATTTTATTAGATAAGTCTTCTCTAAAATTTTCATCTTCTAATTTTAACTTCAATTCATTGAGCTTTTCTTTCAAATCGTCTTTCAGGTCTTCATCCCAAATTTCCTTGAGATCTTCTATTACTTTGTCTAAGTCCTCCTGAATATCTTCGTCAAATATATTGGTGATCTCTTCAATGGCATCTTCGACTTCTTCACTTTCAATAGCATTGCTTAAGGCCTTGATGCCCCTAGTAGATCCATATTGTAAAGCATATTTTGCGATTCTTGCTTGCTCTAAAAATCTCAGCTCTTCCTGATATTTTTCATATAGCTCTTCACTAAATATAGCGAACTCTTCATCCTTTTCCTTCCACTCTTCTTCAGTGTATTTGTTTTTATTCACCTTCACCTCTTCTATGAATGATTCGTATTCGTTGAGATAGGATTCCTTAGAGTCAACTGTAATTTTGCAACTCGAAAATCCAACTACTAGTATGAGTAGTGCAAATACAGATGGGAATAATTTGATTTGATTCATGTTTTTTTTGTTTTTATAGTGGGAGCAAATTAGTCCCTTCAATTTTGTAATAAGATCAATATATTTGAAATGATAGCGGAAGTCAAGAATAATCGACAAGTGTATGAGATAAATCTATAATAATCAATGA
Source organism: uncultured Saprospirales bacterium (assembly GCA_913061325.1). Classification (GTDB taxonomy): domain Bacteria; phylum Bacteroidota; class Bacteroidia; order Chitinophagales; family Saprospiraceae; genus CAJXUU01. The sequence continues at coordinate 1,677 of CAJXUU010000470.1, forward strand.
ATGATCTCTTGGACAACATTAGCCCTTTCATAAATCTTTAATATCTGCTGATATCACCTCCTTATTTGACCTGCTAGTGCTATCATAGCTCTAATCTTATCGCCACTTCTTGCTAGGCAAATAGCTATGGACATTGTACCAAATTCTTAATTGCAATTTGCACCCCACAAAAGTTATCCACTTATCATTCAATATGCTTCATACTTAGTAGAGCAAGCTCATATGGTTTGTCACTATCTCACTCCTCTAGCACCGTTCGAGTCTGTCAGTTGCTTGCAGCTCCTTTTACATCCTCTAGTTTAAGTGCGCCCGCTGTTGCCCGCTGATAAATGTCTATATTAAAAAATAAGGCTTCATAAAAGCAAGTGATTTAGCATCACAAATACTGCTTCATTATCAATTTCAATATTAATCCCAAAAAATACTTGTTTTTTCAGGATCACTACAAATGCATGGATCATTCATACATGAAGTACAGTAATTATCATTAAAGTGCCATCTTTCCCTGTTAGGAACTGATCTAGGAAAGATGAGTTCATTTACTTTATTATCGTGTTCAATAATCGCTTTTGTTAATCTATCAGAAAGATTATTTTCTTTTAAAAATGATAATGTAGGGTCTGAGATTTTAAAGAAATTAAATGTAGAGTCCTCAAATAGGAATTCTTCTAGTTCATTCACAGGAATTTTTGAAGGGTTGATTTTACCATTAAGCAACGAGATCATCATTTCTTCAATGCTATAATGTAGACTCCACAAATCAGGATTTCTTGATTTTTCAATAAAATTGAAAAAGAGTTCATCTATAAACAAAAGTCTATCTAAATAAGTATCAAATTTTAACCTAGTATCAAATTTTGACCTAGATAGTACAGTTTCTATATAATTAAATGACTCCTCAAGAGTACAATGATCTTGAAAATAATTTAAAATTTTCTCATCTCTTAAGTTCAAGATACACTTCCATTCTGTTAATATTTCTTCACAACTAATTATTTCGTTTTCAAGTAGATAATCTGAATTTGAATATGGTGAAGAACTGTCATTTTTAACAATACTTGATGATTTATAAGTTTCTACAAAATGATCTCTATTTGAATATAGATCAGAATAAACAGACTCTGTGTATATTTTTTTAAAATCTATATCTGAAATTGTTTTTGGTAATTTATACCGTAAATAATGATAAGGATATTTGAAAGAGTTCCTTTTTATCCAGATGGTAACATCATCAGTGGAAAAAGTTTGCAAAATATCGTTTAAAGTTGGCGCTCTTCGAATTGATACCTCAATAGGTTGTTGAATGTAGGATTTAAGTGATGGATCATAGACAAATGGACCACCTGTATTAATTTTAATATCACTACTATCATTTATTTGTTCTAAAATTGCCCTTTCCC
>CAJXUU010000471.1 GCA_913061325.1 uncultured Saprospirales bacterium
AGCGTCAGATGTGTATAAGAGACAGACTGTAATTATGATAGTACAAATCATAATTTGTTTAATTTTGCATTATAATAACTGTCTTGCTTGACAGTAGTAAAAAAATGAATTATGCTTTTAAACGGAGAAAACAAAGTCTATAAAATAAAAGGCGCTATTTACCATTGTGGTACTGCAGTAACAATGGGTCTAATTGGTGGAAAATGGAAGTGTATCATTCTTTGGTATTTACGTCATGAAAAACTCAGATTTTCAGAGTTAAAACGAATGATTCCTGATATTACAGAAAAAACTTTAAGTCTTCAGCTAAAAGCGTTGCAAAATGATGGGTTAGTTCACCGTAAAGTTCATGGAAAAAAACCACCATTAAAGGTTGAATACTCTTTATCTTCTCTTGGTAAAAGCCTTGTGCCCGTAATAGCTGAAATAACCAGTTGGGGCATTGATTATGCCGAAAAAACGGGTGCAATTATAAGTAAGGCTTAAGTTCTTGCTTTAGATAGTTTAGACATGCACTTGTCCCTCATCTCAAAATCTATTCAAAGTTTAAACTCAACTGAAATTAATTGGCTTGCTCACATCAGTATGGAAATACAGCATACATCTGAAAAATGATAATGACACATTCTTCAATGTAATTTCCCTATTCTTCAATCAATAAATAATTAATATTTAGAATTAATCGGTGGTGGTCCATCAGGGATAATAGGTTTATAAATGTAATCCCCTTTTCGTTCATCAAATTCTTTTTTCATATCAGCCCTCAATTGAGCATCTTCAAAAAAGTCAATCATAGTCATCGACATCGCCTTTGCTGCGTATTCCATTCCTTTGTGACCAATCGACATTCCACCACAAGCGACTACTGGCCATGAGTGCCAAGGTGTGCCTTTTGGTGCAGTCGTTGCTCGTAGTCGAACCACTGGAACGACATAACTTACATCACCTACATCGGTCGAACCACCTCTTTGATGTTCCAATGTTTCTTCCATCGGCTTGATTATTGACTCAATTCCGATTTTAGGTTTTTTAGTGGCAGTTTGAATTCTTTTGGCAAAATTCTGCTCTTTTTCTGTGTAAGTAATTGGTCCCAGAAATTCCAAATTCTGTTGCAAGCGAGCAGCTCCAGTTCGATTGACCAGCACTTCATGTACTCCTGAAATCAAAGTGATTTTATATTCTACATTCGCCATCATTGCTGCACCTTCCGCTATTTTTTCTACTTGCTTCCAAACTTCTACCATACCATCACGCTTTGTGTCACGCACTCTTGTCCAATTTCTAGAATAGTCCGGAACGACATTTACAACCTCTCCAGCATTCTGAATATCATAATGAATTCGCACCGTTGGCTTCACATGTTCTCTATAATAATTGATCCCTGTGGTAAATAATTCCAAACCATCTGAAGCATCTCTTCCATTCCAAGGATCGGCAGAAGCATGTGCAGCTTGTCCATAATACTCAACCATGAAATCTACCAAAGCCAAACCAGTCTGCACTGCCGCTTTGGTTTCACCGCTCGGATGCCAATCCATAACCATATCCACATCATCAAATGCACCAGAACGAATCATCCATAATTTTCCAAAAAATTTCTCCTCGGCGGGTGTTGCATAAAATCGAATCGTCCCTTTTAATTTACCAGCTTAGATTAATTCCTTAATAGCAGTTGCTGCGCCCATGGAAGCTACTCCAAATAAATTATGACCACAGCCATGGCCGGCTCCACCTTCATTCAAAGGTGCTTTATGCGGAACAGTTTTTTGGGAAAGTCCAGGCAATGCATCGAATTCTCCAAGGATTCCAATTACTGGCGAACCCGATCCGTACTCAGCTGTAAATGCAGTTGGGATTCCTCCTATCCCTTGCACGACAGTAAAACCTTTTGATGTAGCGTAAGCTGCCAAATCTTTGGATGATTTCACTTCGTTAAATGCTGTTTCTTCATAAGACCATATTTTGTCACTCAGGGTGGTAAGGTCTTTAAATTGCTTTTGGACGGATTGGATAGCAGTTTGCTTATTCTTACTTTCATGTGTCTTTTGTGCAAAAACAGTGCAACAAATCAAGGTGGCAAAAAGGAATAAAAATGCTTTTCTCATGGTATAGGTTTTAAGTGTTTTTTCAAGATTAGTTCACATGATTCATAAACAGCTTCAAGATAACATCTTTTAATTCCAAAAATTCAAGGTTTCTATCAAAAAACAATGGACACCTCTTCAATACCTTTAAGTGAATTGGAAAATTAGCCCGAATAAAAGCAATTTGGATGTTTTGCACTTTGTGGGTGGTTCGTCTAACAATATTCTTATTACAACTTTTCCACAAAGATTATAAATGCACTAAGACGGTCAAATGCATCTTTTTCAATTCGTTCATAAAATAATCCTGTTCAAGTATTATTTTGTTTTTTTGTTTATTTATTTCACTAAAATGGAGATGCTTAGTCCAAAAGACTTCTCCAGGAATTTCGTTTTTAGAAGAAAATGACTCGGGTAATTCATTTTAAAGAATGGTTGACGTGAATTCATAGATTTTCCCTTGTTTTTCAACTTTAGTCAAATACTTAGAATTAATAGCTTGCCGTTTTCCGCCTATAAGTTCTTTGCTTATAAATCCACTCACCCAATCTTTAGCATTAGAATTGAAATATTGGTCTATTACTGATTCTCTTGGCAAATTAATATCAATTTCTAATCTGATTTTCATAATTCCTTTTTATCTAAAAATGCATAGATAAGAAAACCGTCAAAAGCAAGGCTAGCTGCACCACTTACTGGCGCATAGGGTTTGACATTTGGAATGAGTGAAGTAATTAAATCTTGAAAACCTTCTTGCCCGATGAAAATAAAGATGATTGCAGCTATTATAAAAAAGTATCCAAAAAATTTAATACCTAAAGGGTAATTCGAATCTTTGGCTGCTATAATAAATACTATCCCTAATACTAACCTTACGACTATTGCAATTATATATAGTGAGGAGTTGCCCATTCTATTTTCTATCAAACTGAAAATAATTTCAGGCTTGATAAGCAATGATATACCTGTCTCTTATACACATCTGACG
>CAJXUU010000472.1 GCA_913061325.1 uncultured Saprospirales bacterium
GAGATTTCTGCCTGTCTCGTGGGCTCGGAGATGTGTATAAGAGACAGGATTAATATGGGTAAAGGCTCAAAACTTAAAGATGAGAATCTTAGGAGCATTTATCAACCCGTAATTGTTGGAATTGGAAGTTTAGATCATATGGTGAGCTTTGAAGAATCTGAATATGCCTCTAATCTGATGCCAAATTCAAAAATTATCAACCTGGAAGGTGTGAAACATTCATTAGAAAAAAATGATGTTAATGATTTGGCGAATTTTATTATTTCAAATTAAACATACTAATATTATTTCTACAAGTGTTCCTATAGAAATTATATTAGATTATTATTAGTTTTAAGAATAAGTGCTATAATAATAACCAAGCAACAATACAGCACTAATGTGTCTTCAGATAAACACAATTACTTTTTAACAATACTATTTTCTAATAAATGATTATTAAAATCCTAAATAAAACAGATATCCCTGGACTCAATAATCTTCCTCCCTTAGATTGGACATTTGATTATGAGCAATTTTTAAATGAATATATTGATGAAGATTATTTCCATGCATTTGTAATGATTCAAGATGACCAGATTATTGGGACGGGGAATGCATTTATGAAAAACAAGGTCGCGTGGTTGGCAAATATTATAATTGATGAAAAGCATAGGAGAAAGGGATTAGGTTTACAAATGACAAAATTCCTAGTTGATTATCTAATTTCTATAGGATGTGAAACTCAAATATTAATTGCTACACCCCTTGGTGCACCTGTTTATCATAAAGCTGGATTTAGAAAAATATCAGAGTATCATTGTTTTGATTCCGACACCAAAATCAATTATCCAGTTTCAAAATCTATCCGGCTACTAACAGATGATGATATGGCCGAAGTATACAAAATGGATCTAGAAGTGAATTCAGAAAATAGAACACATTTAATTCGTAAATATTCTTCTAATGGTCTTGGGTATTTAAATTCCGAAAACAAATTACAAGGATATTACTTACCAGACTTTAGTCGGGGCCTTATTATATCAAAGGATGAAAAGGCAGGAATCGAATTATTGAAACTTAAACACTCAAAAATAGGAATGAGAACAATGTTGCCAGCTGAAAATAAAGAAGGTATCGAGTTTTTAGCACGTACTGGGTTAAAAAAAGGAGAAAAGCTAATAAGGATGCTTCTCGGCAAAAACAACAATTGGAACCCACAGCATATTTATTCATACGCAAGTGGTTATTGTGGTTAATTATCAAGTGAATAATTAATATCTCTACAGATAGATTGTAGTATAAAAAGAAAATGCTTTTGAATATTACTTAAATCACTGATTTTCAATTATTTCCTTTTCAATTATTTATAGTTTCACTACCTTAAAGTGAATTTTTATTTGAAACCCTAAATTCATGATAAAAAATTAACCTTTTTTGTCTTATGCATTATACTCATAATAAGCAGTCCAACTTTTTCTTATACCGCCTCTTAAGATGAAAGTTGTCTTGCTGAAAAAACGTCCCCACCGCTAGTCAGTTATATTTGTACAGGAGCGATAAACCTTGGGGTAATAGCTTGGGGTAATAGGATGTGAGTTTCTCGTTACTTATGAGGCAGATCCAGAGGCTACCCCAGATCCTTAAGTGCCCACCAGAACCTATAGAGCATTCTACTTTAGTTTTCCCTTCATTTAATGTTGCACTATTATCTGTAGATGAAATTAATTCAATTGTCCTGAAACACCCGAATATAATCTACAATTAAATGCTGAGGAAAAAATGTAGTCCCATCGGGATTACCTGGCCAATTCCCACCCACAGCAATATTAAAAAGAAAGTGAAAATCACCTTGCAACTCATCAAGAAGGGGAGGGGTAATATCAATGATATGAAATTGGACATCATCAACATACCATCTAATAAATTGAGCATCCCAGGTGATCGTAAAGACATGAAATTCATCATTAAATATCCCATTGGGTAGGGTATTACTTCCTCCATAATTTGCTGGCAATTCATCATCCCACCAATGCGTAGTGCCATGGACAGTATTTTCCTGACCATTGCCACCTATCATTTCCATGATATCGATTTCGCCACATTGAGGCCAACCTACTGTTGAAATATTATCACCAAGCATCCATAATGCAGGCCATATTCCTTTCCCAACTGGCAAAGCAGCCCGTATATCTACACGTCCATAATTAAGACTAAATTTATTTTGCGTATTGATTCGAGAGGAGGTATAATTGCTAGTCCCTTCTGTTTCTTCCTTGGCTTCTATGATCAGACATCCATTCTGTAAAGAGATGTTTTCCTCCTTGTAGTATTGCAATTCATTATTGCCCCAGCCACAAAGAGCTGGACATCCGTCCCCTATTTGATAATTCCATTTTGTAGTATCAAGACTACTATCATTGAATTCATCTGCCCAGATTGTAGTCATATTCGGATAAGAAGTAGGAGTAGAATAGCCCATAGTCGGTATCGGAATTATCTTCTCTTCTTCATAGGCCAATGCCTTCCATTTGTCACCTTCTTCTATGTATGCATAAAACTTGTTATCATCCGTACTAAACACCATTAAGCCATTGGCTGGATTTTGGATATTTTCAAATTGCTCCGTAGTCAAACGAGGTAATAAAAAACCTTTGTCCGTACTTTTGATTTCCAGCATGGCAGATGAATCTGGCGCACTGTTGTTTGTGTTTATGCCTACTTGTGCTGTTAATTGAGTGCACAGTAATAAAGTAATACCAAGTAAAATATAATTGCGCTTGTCCATTAGTTTTTTAATTCAAGAAGATTTTGGAATTCAAATATAGAATTTAAAGAGAGTGTATTAAAAAGTGTGTCAATTTAATAAAATAATAAATTGGCATTATGAAAAAAGGTGAAAAATTTGATTTTGAAAGTTTCGAAAAGAAACGATTAGAAAATTACGCTCAGGAAAAGAGCTCATTGGATGACAAGGAGCGTTGTCCAGTATAATAGATAGCTGTCTCTTATACACATCTCCGAGCCCACGAGACAGGCAGAAATCTCGT
>CAJXUU010000473.1 GCA_913061325.1 uncultured Saprospirales bacterium
TCTGTAACCTAAATGGAGAAAAGACAAATCAAATTATCCACGATGCTTTAGAAATTTTAGTAAAATTAGAACATCGAGGTGGAGTTAGTGCCGATGGTAAAACAGGAGACGGTGCTGGTTTGTTAATAGATATTCCTCACATATATTTCAAACGTGTATGTGATTTTACCATTCCAAATCAAAGAGAATATGCAGTTGGAATGGTATTTCTTCCTAAAGTTTCTAATCAGTATGATTTTTGCAAAACAACTTTTGAAAATGAACTAAAAATACAAGGACTTGCTATTTTAGGATGGAGAGAAGTTCCTGTAGATTCTTGTCAATTAGGAGAAATAGCCTTGGCATCGGAACCGAATATAGAACAACTTTTTATTGGAAAAACAGATAAAATTGACGAAGCTACTTTTAAAGCTAAACTATATGCCGCCAGAAAAATAGCAGAGCACACCATCAGAAAATCAAAAATTTCTGAAAGCAACTATTTTTACATTCCAAGTTTATCCATAACCACAATTATATATAAAGGCATAATCATGCCTGAAGATATTGGGCCTTATTATAAAGATTTACAAGAAATAGATTTAGTTACTCGTTTAGCATTAGTGCACCAACGTTTTTCTACCAATACAATGCCCACATGGGAATTAGCACAACCTTTTAGGTACATGTGTCAGAATGGAGAAATAAATACATTACGAGGCAATGTAAGTAGAATGCGTGTTCGTGAAGAAATCATGAAAAGTGATGTTTTTGGACCACAAATCGACAAACTTTTTCCAATAATTTTACCAGGTAAATCTGATTCTGCCTCTATGGATATGGTAGTTGAATTGTTAACACATACAGGTCGTTCATTACCAGAAATTATGATGATGATGATTCCTGAAGCTTGGGAAAAACATAAAACTATGTCTAAAGAGCGTAAAGCTTTTTATGAATACAATGGATGTATTATGGAACCCTGGGATGGTCCTGCCTCTGTTCCTTTCACAGACGGTGACTATATTGGAGCTTTATTAGACAGGAATGGTCTAAGACCCTCAAGATATACAGTTACCAAAAGCGGTAAATTAATTATGTCTTCAGAAATTGGTGTTGTAGATGTTGCTCCCGAAGACGTAAAAGAACACGGAAGACTAGAACCAGGAAAAATGTTCTTGGTTGACATGAATAAAGGAAGAATTATTGAAGATGAAGAAATCAAAAGCAAAATCGTTTCTGAAAGGCCTTATCAAGAATGGTTAGATAAAACACGTTTGCATTTAAAGGATGTACCTTATGCAAGTGAAACGTGCCCTATAGAATCTATAGATATTAAAACACGCCAACGATTATTTAATTATACCTTTGAAGACATTCAAGAAGTAATTACGCCAATGGCATTGGCGGGTAAAGAAGCTCTAGGCTCAATGGGGACTGATACTCCATTAGCTGTTTTATCTGATAGACCTCAATTAATTTCAAATTATTTTAAACAATTATTTGCGCAAGTTACCAATCCGCCTTTGGATGGAATTCGTGAAGAAATTGTAACGGACATAAGTTTAAATTTAGGAAAAGATAGAAATATTTTTAGCATCACAGAGAGACAATGTCGAAAACTAAGAATTCAAAATCCAGTGATTTCTAATGCTGATTTAGAAAAAATAAGATCTATCGATATTGAAAGTTTCAAAGCAGAAACGATTGAAATGTTGTATTCTAAATCAAAGGGATTAAATGGTCTTGAAGATGCATTGGATAACATTGTTATTCAAGTTGAGAAAGCCTTAGAAAAAAAGAATAATATTATCATTCTCTCTGATAGAGGTATTAGTCAAGAACTTGCGCCAATTCCGGCTTTACTTGCTTGTTCTTTTGTAAATCACCAATTAAACCGTTTACGTAAACGTTCTTATTTTGATATTATTATTGAATCTGCAGAACCACGTGAACCACATCATTTTGCCACTTTATTTGGTTATGGTGCAAGTGCCGTAAATCCATACATGGTAAATGAAATTATTAGAATGCAAGTTAAAGAAGGTTTCATTACTGGCATTGATGAGCAAAAAGCTGTTGACAATTTTAATACAGCAATTGGAAAAGGGATTTTGAAAGTAATGAACAAAATAGGTATCTCTACACTACACTCTTATAGAGGTTCTCAAATTTTTGAGATTGTTGGATTTAACTCCCAATTTGTAGAAAAATATTTTCCTTACACAGCTTCAAGAATAGAAGGTATTGGCTTGTATGAAATTGAAAAAGAAATAGACCAGCGCTACAAACAAGCATATCCAGATAATAAAATTAATAAAAATTTAAGTTTAAATATTGGTGGCGATTATCGATGGAGAAGAAATGGTGAACGTCATTTATTTAATCCAACAACCGTATCTAAATTGCAGCAAGCTGTTCGGTTGAGTGACCAAGATAGTTACGATGTTTATGCAAATGCTATTAATGAGCAAGCAGAAAGCTTAATGACTATTCGTGGCTTATTTGAATTCGATAATCTAGATCCTATTCCTCTAGAAGAAGTAGAAGATTGGACAGAAATTGTAAAACGATTTAAAACAGGCGCCATGTCTTATGGCTCTATTTCGCGTGAAGCTCACGAAAACTTAGCCATTGCTATGAATAGAATTGGAGGTAAATCTAATTCTGGTGAAGGTGGTGAAGACAGAAAACGTTTTCAAAAAGATATAAACGGAGATAGCAGAAACTCTGCAATAAAACAAGTAGCCTCTGGTAGATTTGGGGTCACTTCTCATTATTTAACAAATGCGAAAGAGATTCAAATAAAAATGGCACAGGGTGCCAAGCCTGGAGAAGGCGGTCAATTACCGGGCTATAAAGTTTTACCTTGGATCGCCGCAGCAAGAAATTCAACGCCGTTTGTAGGACTGATTTCTCCTCCTCCTCATCACGATATTTATTCGATTGAAGATTTGGCACAATTAATTTTTGATTTAAAAAATGCAAATCGTGAAGCAAGAATTAATGTAAAATTAGTTTCTGAGGTTGGTGTTGGAACTATTGC
>CAJXUU010000474.1 GCA_913061325.1 uncultured Saprospirales bacterium
CTATCCTCTTCGTCGGCAGCGTCAGATGTGTATAAGAGACAGGTATAAATATTCTTTTCGTCAATACCTTCTTTTAAAAAGGCATCCAATTGCAGATCAAGATTCTGTTCTGCGGTACTTACCCTAGCGTATCCAAAAACCATAACATAAAGTTTAAAATAACGTCAAAATACATACTAATAAATTAGTACGTCAATTTAAACTTTTTAAAATCAATAAACAAGGGTGGAATACAAAGTTCAATAAAACGGTCATTTAAATATACTTATGTAGTTCCGTAAAAGGTTAATTAACGAAACTATTAAAAAGGACCAAGAATGGGACTCCTAGATAAAAGAATATCAGTAGTTTCAAAATTGTACCCTAAATAGGCCGATTTATGGGACTATTCCCACCAATTCAAAAAATAGTGATTTAGTATTGCATGTATAGCTACTACATGGTCACGAACTATATTCGCAAATCTAATTGATTTGAAGGACAGCCACTTTGAGAATATTGAGAAACATACTTTTATTCTAGTAAAGGGTATTCTTATTTCCTATGAGATTTCAATTGTAACCGAAATTTTGCTTGGTCGGAAACCCAAAACTATCGGATAGTGTCTATCATTTTATACGCCAAATCTGTCTTTCTATTATCCCTATCTGAAATGTTCAATTATATGTATTCCGCTTTTTTTCATTAGCTCACTTGCGTTGAAATCATGGCATACGCCTGGAGTCAGCTTGTAGTTGAAGATCATTGAACCGCCCTTAATCTTGCTATTGAAGCTATAGTTTTGAATTAACATTTTATCCTCTGTTAACTTAGCCAGTTCGATGTCGTGTGTTGCGATAATGCCAGATGTATTTAGTTGCTTTATCTGATGGATCAACGAAAAACCTCCTTTATACCTGTCTTCCGAGTTAGTGCCCTTGAACATTTCATCCAAAAGAAAAAATACATCTTTATCACCTTCTATCAATTTTAGCAATTTTTCAATTCTTTTAAGTTCCGCATAAAAGGAAGAAACCCCCTGTCCTAAATGATCTTGCGTCCTCAGTCCCAATTGTCAGGGGAGGACGGAAGAATGATATAGGCATGCAACAGATAAAAAATACATTCTTCCCTTTTTAAAAATGTGAATGACATAGTCGATTGCTTTTTGGGCATCCTTTGAAAAATCCGTTGGTATTAGTAAATTTTTCATTGCAGCAAGCATTTATATTAGGTCGTTTTCGCTTCAACCAAATTTACCTTGAAATACTTTTTAACCAAATGACATTTGTCAGTCTATTTTTGGATAAACTTATTGGTGTAATCTTTGGTCACAATTCCTTTTATGGTGTTGATGATGAGATGTTGTAGAATCTCTTGCTGGGTATATTTATCAAAAAGACTGGATCTACCAAAAGCGATAGCGTTCAAATTCAAAAAATACAGTTCACAAACCAATCTCAAGTTCACCTCTTTTACAACAAAGCCCAATTTTTGTGCATCGACAAAGAGTTCATAAATAGTTTCATTTACCAAATCATTTCGAAAGCTATAATAGAGATCATAGGCCTTCGGATAATATTTCTTTAGCCCGAAAAGGAACGTGGGACTGAAATATTTTAAATGTTCGAAACCCTTTTTGTATATCAGAATGATCTTTTCCAGAGGATCTTTACAGAGAGCAATCTCAGGTTCTTGAATCTCCCTTAAATAGCTTTGCAACAGATAGGCCGTACTCTCTTGAACCAGTTCTTCTTTTTTGTTAAAATAATGGTAGATGGTCTTCTTCGATATGCCGAGCTGATTTGCCAACTCATCGAGTGTGAACCCTTTGCTCCCAAATTGAGTGAAGTTTAAGGCGGAGCATGCGACAAGTTCGGATTTACTAATCATTGGGTTAAATTATTAAGGCAATATAAAGTTTACATATTTAACACTATAGCGGATATGATAAGGATCACCAAAATGATAAATAGCACTAGGTCGTTAATCCTTTTGTCTCGGTTCTTTCTAGTCAAATATAATTGGTCTTAAATTTCAATAACTTTTTGGATAGACCAGATAATGCCGGGAACTTTAAAATCCCATGTTCAGGCACTTAACTTCCATCTTCTATGGCTCCATAGCCAAAGTTCCGGCGAATTCAAGATTACGTTTTCCAAGGCCTCTGCATATTCTTCTACAATCCCATTGGTTCTCATGGAAACGGGATTGTCCGTAATTAAACTAAAACGTAGTCCATAGTACCCTCTTCTTATTTTTTTGAAAGAAGGAAACAGAACAACTTCACCGGTTTTTTTGGCAAGCTTTTCGGCCCCTACAAAAAAGGCCGTTTCCCGATTCAAAAATTGGCACCAATGTTTGGTATTGATCCTAACGGGGCTTTGATCACCGATGATGCAGTTCATCATAAGGACATTTTTCCGTTCAAGGTCGATAATGGTCCTATATCCCTTGGCGGATTCAATGCAATGCACACCAAATCGCTCTCTGATAATTTTAAATAGGTCGTTGAAATAGTGGTTTTTAATCGGTTTGTAAAATGTATTTGCCCGGTATGGAAAAAATAGGGGTAGGAATATCAGCCATTCCCAATTTCCCTGATGGGCCGTATAAAGCAAAATATTCTTTTTCTCGCCCAAATAATATTCTACCAAATCCGGATTCTCTATACGCAAACGTTTCATCGCCGACCTTTTACTGATGGTCAATGTCTTAATGGATTCGACAAGTATATCACAGAAATACCGATAGAAGTCCTTTTCGATTTTTCTCCGTGTGATCTGTGGTTTTTGAGGAAAGGATTTTTTGATATTGTCCGATACCACGTTCCTTCTATACTTCATTAGGTAATAAACCACTACAAACAACATGTCTGATAACACGTACAGAACGGGCATCGGCAGTACCGAGATTGCATAAAAAGGCAAATACCTGATTTTGGGCAGCATATTGTCTGTCTCTTATACACATCTGACGCTGCCGACGAAGAGGATAGTGTAGA
>CAJXUU010000475.1 GCA_913061325.1 uncultured Saprospirales bacterium
GAGATTTCTGCCTGTCTCGTGGGCTCGGAGATGTGTATAAGAGACAGGGTTAACAATATCCATATTCAAAGAAATTCTTCAATTTCCTCATCTCAGTTTTAGAGAATTTAGACAAAAAATTCAGCATATCGGGGGCCAGTGGGATAATGCCGCACCTCTATTGACTGATCCAGCAACAATAGATTTTATTTCATTCGAAGAAAACCAGGTGAAGCCGCTGCAAAATGCTAAATCATGTCGCTTGTCATATAAATTTAGATTGTCACTAAAGGCTAGGAATTATAGAACTTTCCTTGAAAATGCAAGCTGTTCAGGTGAGGCATAATCCTATCTGTCAATAGATATCCTTCCTTCCATTTAAGCTTGATAATATTACTAGTTTAATACTACTTCTATTGATTCTTAACAACATGAATGATCAAATTCCCTAATTTTTCAACTACTAACCTTGACGCAAACAGGCGTTGGAGTAAGGTGTTAATTGTTTTACTAAAGGTAATCATATTAATATAGAACACAACTAAATATTAAATAAAATAAAATGTGGTGCAGAATATAATCTAGTGGAGTAATAAAAACATATTGAGTCATCAACCAGCTGGTAACTAAAAATACCAGTAATAAAGATTACAGCTATCTCATTGAATAGACCAGTATCAAATTTCTGTTCGTTAGAGCCGACTTTTGTAGTCTGCTTCCTTTTGATCTAAGCTCATCCTTAACATCCTTGCAATTTACTAGTACTTTTAGAAGTCATTCTCGCGCACAAGGGACTTGCACTCTCTAGAATAATTTGCTACCTTTCGATAGCGGTACATACTAGACCCACACAAAGTGGAAAACGACAATGCCGACTAAACGTTGGCACTGCGTCTCCACACTCGTTGTCGGTAATCAATAAAAAACAAAACCGAAAAGAAATGAAAATAATCATATTTGGAGCAGCGGGAACTGGAAAAACAACATTGGGCAAATCAATTTCAGAAAAATTAAATTGGATTTTTTTTGATGCGGATGACTATTACTGGGAAAAAACAATTCCTCCATGCCAAACAAAAGCCACATTTGAGAGTAGAAATGAAAATCTTAAATTAGATTTTAGAAGCAGCGAAAATGTAATAATTAGCGGTTCTATATGTACTTGGAGTAAGTTTTGGAATACAGCCTTCGATTTAGGAGTTTTCCTTAGGGTGCCAAAAAAAATAAGAATGAAAAGACTATTAAATAGAGAAATAGAATTATACGGTGAGGAATTAAATACAAATGAAGTAAAGAAGGAGGATTTCAAAACTTTTCTCGAATGGGCAGAAAAATACGATGACGAGAGATTTGATGGACAAAGTATAAGTCAACATAAAAACTGGATTGAGATAATGGATTGTTCAGTAATTGAATTAAATGGTAATTTAACAAACAGTGAAAGACAGAAAATTATCTTAAGAAAAATAGAAGACTACCGATAACAATTAGCAACAAATGTCTATGGGAGCAGGGGCGCCCTATGACATTTTTGGTAGTGTTTTAATCGCTATTTCACCTACTCCACAACTATGCTATTCTATTTTGTACAACTTATTCTTGATATACTTATAGTAAGAGAGCATTAGTCAGTCATATGCAGTTGTCCAGATTTATAGAATTGATGAATTCCTGCCAGCATTTTACCTCTGAACAATCTAGACATAGCCTTGACATGAAACAGAAATTCTCCTCTCGATTTAGAATGTTGCCATTGGCCATTTGGTTTAAGCCCACCTGCGGGTACTATACAGTGCACCCCGCATAGCTGGGCAGACAATGGGGGTGATAGGTCATTTGTTGTGTCCAAGTATGTAATAAAAGGATTCCTCCAATTTTACCCACTATCTTTTGTTTAGGATCATTCCCAAAAGGAAACATGGTATCTTTGACACATCTCATCTGTAGGTCATACAATAGTTTTTTGTTGTACCGAAAGTTGATGTACAACTCACTTGGGATAGTGAATACGAAATGAAAGTACTTGACAGGCAGCAGGTCTTGCTGTCTATTAAAAATCTATTTTTCTTTATTAACCCCCCTGACAAGAAGGACAATTTCATATTGCTACAAGAGTTGTAATGAAAACTGGAATATGCACACTGATCACATCGTTCTCGATGACCTCCAAGAGGTTCGGTTTTGCACAAACTCATCAATTTGAGCATTGATCTTTGGCTTTCTGCAAGCCTATACTGAGGTATAGGTTCCTTCCCATAAATGTCCATTTAGGACATTTATCCTTGTGTCAAGGAATCGGTCAGTCCCATACATTTTACTAGATCTCCAATTGACTTGGTCGTATTCATATAAGGAGACTAAAAAATCAAGCACCTCATCAATATCTAGTTCTTTAGGATGGATCATGTCATAGAATCTTACCAAGCGTTCCACGGCTATGACATAAGATTTGATGGTCTGATCCTATTTGTCTGCAATCTTCATCCGATTGATCATGGGCAGGGTAATAGGTAATACATCAGTATTTTATACTTTTGGTAAAACCTGTACTATGGCAGTTTTTGAACTTGTCATGTAAACTTATTTTAGGTTAAGTAATATTTACATGATAAGTTTTTTTATTCGTTTTGGTCGGTAGAGGCTAGACCGATAGGTGTTTAGTTCAACATGTGATATCAGATCAGACTTGCTATCGCTGCGTCCGCCCCATATAACTGAGACGTTACCTGCAAGCTGTGTGCCCTGAATGGAATCAAAGACCATTGATTAATCAAATAAACTTTGAGACCAATGCTGTAATTAAGATGGAGGTAGGTCCTCCGTATACGCTGTACAGGCGGAGTCTACAAATCACCTTAAGGTGCTGGAGAAGTGATTCTTTGGTATTGAGCGTTTAAGGAAAAGGTCCCGCTATAGCGGGATCAGATAGGAATAGAAAAGATGAATGTAAATGAACCACTGATGAAATGTCGA
>CAJXUU010000476.1 GCA_913061325.1 uncultured Saprospirales bacterium
TCTACACTATCCTCTTCGTCGGCAGCGTCAGATGTGTATAAGAGACAGATAATGAACTTCGATTAATAAAAAATTGCAATTGGATATTCACCCTTTTGCTGACTTTAGTGGTCTTATTGCTTACGTCCTGTGAAAGTTTATTAGAGGAAGAACCTAGATTAGTAGCAGAGGAAAGTTTTTATAATACAGCCTTAGAGGTGGAAACAGCTGTTAATGCCATATATGAGCCCCTACGAAAATTGCCTGATGCCGGCCTTGTTGGCATTAATAGTGCACTGGGAGAGTTTTGTTATGGTAGAGGTAGTTGGTCATGGTTAAACAATTATGATGGATTGAACGGTACGTGGATTACGCGTACATCCAATATGTGGGCCCCACTTTATTTAGGTATACGTAATGCAAACCTAGTAGTATTAAACTTGTCTAATAATACGGTGCTCAGTCCAGAGGTGAATCAAGAACTTTTAGGAGAAGCCAGATTTTTACGAGCATTTGCATACTTTAATTTAATTAAAAATTGGGGTGCCGTACCACTGCGAACAGAAGAAAACTTGGAACTAACTGATATAGCAAGAAGCCCTATAAATGAAGTTTATGAGCAAATCATTATTGATTTGAATTATGCAGAGGCTAATCTTCCAGATAACGAAAGACTAAGAGGAGCACCATCTAAGTGGGTGGCCAAAACTTTGTTGGCTGATGTTTATTTGAGTATGGAAAATTTTACTGAGGCCAGTAATAAGGCCAATGAGGTAATACAATCTGGTAAGTATGCTCTTTTACCTATAGAAACAACTGATGATTATCAGAATATCTTTAGTGCAGGGGTCGCAAAAAATTCTGAAGAGATATTCTATGCTCTTTATACTCATGATCAAGGGTTTGGTAGCGTCTGGCCTGGATTGCTCAATCATCCTGGAACTGGATTTTATGCCAATTCAGGAGTATATGGTGTTCATGGTGATTCTACAAATCCGGCATACATGAACTGGGATGATAATGATTTACGCAAGGGACTTTGGTATCCTTGGGAATTTGGGGTATCTCCTACCACCTTGTTATCCAAAAAGTTTATAGACCCTGAAACATTGGGTCTGGATCGTGGGTCCAACCCTGTGACTTTGTATCGTTATGCAGATTTATTATTAATATACGCGGAAGCAGATAGTAAGGTCAATGGAGTTACTGAAAGTTCAATGGAAGCGTTAAACCAAGTACACCGTCGTGCGTACGGATTTGATCCTATAAATTCTTCTCCAGTGGATTTTAGTGTTCAGGATTACGACTCAAACACATTTGTTGATTTAATTATTAAGGAGAGAGGGTACGAATTTCAATTAGAAGGGAAACGATGGCCTGAGTTAAAACGAACGGGAAAAGCGGATGAAATAATTATGGACATAAGAGGGAAAAGTCTTTCAGAAAAAAATTATCTCTGGCCAATCCCAATTAACGAATTTAACTTCAATTTAGCTTTAGATCCAGCAACTGACCAGAACCCAGGCTACTAATTCTTAATCGGATGTTCTGGCTAAGGTAGATTAATTGTCGTCTGAGTTATTGTTGATCAAAAACCTTGCAAAAAAAATAAATCATGGGTGTAAGCAGGAGAAGTGCTATTAAATTATCCAGTTTGTTGCCATTCGCATTTATGGTACCTAACCCACTTGATAATAAATTGAGTTCCAACGAACATGGTCCAAGGGGCCTACATGCTAAATCCTTAAGACTTGGCATAATTGGTTTTGGTATTAGAGGGGAACAGCTATTACGCGCGTTAGGTTTCCCTACGAAGCAATGGGTTGAAGAAAATAGGGAGAAGGAAGCCTATCACGATTATCTTAATCAAGAAAATCTCAATGTCACGATTACAGGTGTTTGCGATTTATTTGATGTGCGGGCTTCAAAAGCTTTGGAGGCATCTGGTGTTTCAGCCAGGAGATTTGGAAATTATAAGGAATTGATTTCAGCCCAAGATGTAGATGCTGTAATAATTGCTACCCCAGACCATATGCATGCACCCATGATTATCGAAGCTGCAAGAAACGGAAAGGATGTTTATGTGGAAAAATGTCTTACACATAGGTTGGAAGAAGTCGAAGAGGTTTACCAAGTTGTTAAAACTAATGAAATCACATTTCAATTAGGTCACCAATTAAGACAGAAAGACACCTACCATAAGGCCAAGGATATCCTTTATTTGGATGTTCTTGGTAAGGTGTCGTTAATACAATCATCTACAAATAGAAATACTCCTGATGGTGCATGGATTTATGATATTCCATTAGAAGCAAATGAAAGTAACATCGATTGGGCTCAATTCGATTCAAAAAACGAGTTTGATCTTGATCGTTTTTTTCGCTGGCGTAAATATTGGGATTATGGAACAGGTTTGGCTGGAGACTTATTTACACATGAATATGATTCTCTGAATGCAATTATGGAATTGGGAATTCCTCATTCTGCAATGGCCTCCGGGGGTATTTACTATTATCAAGACGGCAGGGAGGTGCCGGACGTTTTCCAAGCCAGTTTTGAATACCCAAAATTTGGACTAACGTTGCTGTATAGTGCTACTTTGTCCAATGATGCAACTAGAGAAACCATGGTTATGGGTAGTGATGCCACCATGTATTTGGGAAATAATATTAAAATATTTCCATGTAGAAATTCCAAAAAGTATGCTAACAAGTTAGCGAGCGGGATTATGAATACAGAAAGCGCTTTCTATGAATATCCAACAAAAAATGAAAACTTGGATTCAGTTGATGCTGTCAGTGGTGCCACATCACGATATTTTCAGAAAAAGGGAATGATGAGTACATATAGGAATGGAAGAAAATTAGACCCTACACATCTTCATATAATGGAATGGCTTCTTTGTATTCGTAATGGTTGGGATCTGTCTCTTATACACATCTCCGAGCCCACGAGACAGGCAGAAATCTCG
>CAJXUU010000477.1 GCA_913061325.1 uncultured Saprospirales bacterium
CGAGATTTCTGCCTGTCTCGTGGGCTCGGAGATGTGTATAAGAGACAGATATCCAATATCCCTACAGCCATCATGTACGTCATAATACATATCACTGCCTTGGATTAAAGCAATCGATCTAGCTAAGTGTACCGCATCTCCATATTCATCGGAACAAAGGCTACTGATCGTATTAATATTCGAAACCAACCTTGGATTAGTATCTAAAAAATCCCTATCTAGTTCGTCCAAGTATACTGTCCATGCATCTATTATTACTTGGATGATATACTCAGAACAGTTCACAGTTGCTAAGTCTGATTTTATACTTTGGATTTCTATATAGTCAGCTATTGCTTCTTGGTCAAATGCTGGCTTTGATTGTATATTGAGATTCTTTATCTCATCTAATCTATTCTCCTTACTTACGGGATTGGTTAATACATCATATTCTCTCTGGAGCTGCCTCATATTATCAATATTTGTAGCTAGAATAGATCTTGATGGATCTATCTGACCTACTTTTATTATCCTGTCGACTAAGTCCATGAGCTCATGTATGCCACACAGGTTGATAAAAATAGGATCTAACTTTATACAGTCTGGGATAGCCATCAATGGGTTCGCATTAAAATAATTAATAATATGAGATACTTTGATTAGAAATAACTCTGGATCTGTGAGTTTCAATGCTTTTATATCATCCCAATATTCACATAATTTGGCGGGGTTAGAGAAAAATGTGCCTACTCCCCCTGGACCAATGATACCAGTACAGAAATCATCATCATCAAAGTTTGGGATAAACCATCCTGAAAGTGGCACAGGATCGGAAGGCATATGAAATGGTTCACCTGCATCAACAAAAAATTGAGAATTCTGTATATCTGAAATCTCAGTATCAGGATTAAAAAACGCTCTCGCACTACCTTCCCAATATTCATTCCCAAGATTCTTTTGAATACCTAATACCGATCTAGTTACAAAATCAAAATTCTGTCTATTGATTTTATGATTTGCTCTAAGATATTGCCCCGCAGAATTATGCTCAATGCAAAGTGCATCATGTGTATCATATATAAAATTACATTCATAATCACCATCTGCAGAATTCTGAGCCAAAAGACCATTTACATTATTAGAACTGTAGGTTTCGTTTTCAAGTATCTTCATGCTAATGCTCCCCACACTTCTGATAGCTGCCGCGCCAAATAGATTTGTAGTTGATGATATATTTACATAGTTATTTCGGATAGTATTATCTGGAGAATTATTTAGTTCAATACCAGTAGAAACTTCTGATGCATGAATGAAATTATCGGTGATGTTACAACTTGACGCAGCTGTGAATAATATTCCTCCGCTATTTGTATCTTGATTTCCAAACATGTAAATATTATTAGATGATAGAACTGGATTACTAGGATCTAATTCGTCTCTCCATGCCGTCACATCTACATTGACAAGTAGATTACCTTTAATGCCGAACTTCTTAGCATATATAGATGGATTACCTTCTATGTCAGAATTATTAACATTTGAAAGTATTATACCATAGTTCCCATAATCTTGTGGCAAACCGATATTGTTCCTGTTGATATTTGTATTGAACGAATTACTCACAGTAACTCCATTTTGGCTGTAACCTATGTTATTTCTATAAATATAACTATGCGCACTGTTGTGTATAGTTACTGCAAAAGTATTTTTTCCAAAATCAGAATCATGAATAGAACCGCTAGCTCCATTATATCTCACACCGATATGACAATTAGTGAATGTACAATCATTTATTTGGTGCCAGAATGAGGAGTTTATTATTCTGATTCCTCTGTCAGCTCCATCTATATCTATACCTATTAATACGTCAGTATCTACATCTTCCGCCAGATTGATACCGTAATCAACTACATTATTTATAGTAATTGTTTGCAGAGAGGCTATGCTACTTGTAAATATTGTGATCCCACTTTCGGTGAAGTCACCAATTGTACAAGAATGGACAGTAATTTCTGACTTGCCTATAGAATTGTTTGGGTTATTTTCTGTTCTTATGGCATTTGTACCTGCAGACATATCTACATTTAGGAAGTCAATACTTGCGCTACTTTCGAGATATATTTCCCCCCATCGAGTTCCACATGCTGAGATTGTGCCTCCATCTATCGTGAGGGTGTTGCCTGCTTCTACGATAATATTAGCATTATCACCCATAGTGAAGGTGACATTGACGAATTTATAGTCTATATCTATAGTAAGTGATTCCTCTACAACTATTTCATAATCGGATAGTTGATTCAAATCTATATTTTGATCAATGATTACCTGGCTCCAGTTAACATCTTCTCTAAGGTATATGATTTTGTCATAATCACAGTCGCAAGTAAGTTTACCTCTTGTACTAAGAAAATTACTTAGCAATGGATGAGATCTGATGTGATTTTTCATTACTTCTATTTGATCTTCAGTGAAGTGATATCGGCACGTTTTATCTTTTATAATAGACATATAATTGGTTATATCCGGTTGAAAAGGAGAGCCAGAAATATCTACTACATCCCAGGTATATACTCCACTTGGGAAATCTGCAGAAACCTGAATTATAGAATTATCTGGAGCACAACCCGACAAAGACCTCTCAGCTTCATTATGAGAAGGAGGGGTGTCGGGAATTAAATCCCCTGCAACTTTACCATTACCAGGGAATTCTCCAATAGGAGCAGCTGGACCAAACCTATGCTCTGCACATGCTTCCTGATCTTGGACTAAACCTAAACCGCAGACATAATTAAATGCATCTAAACACTCATAATCTATACATTGATTCAAATCGACTAATCCACCAGAATAATTTCCACAAAACCAATTGGATAATAATAGGGATTATTATTTCTGTCTCTTATACACATCTGACGCTGCCGACGAAGAGGATAGTGTAG
>CAJXUU010000478.1 GCA_913061325.1 uncultured Saprospirales bacterium
CTTTGTAAATTTAACTGAAAAATGAAGAAGAAACGATTCACAGAAGAACAGATTGTCCTCATACTAAAGGAGTATGAAGGCGGGCGAGAGATTAAGGATCTCTGTCGAGAACTAGGGGTAACATCGACAACATTCTACAACTGGCGTAAGAAGTACTCAGGGATGGACTATAGTCAACTAAAACGACTAAAAGAATTAGAAGCTGAGAACAGGAAGCTGAAACAAATGTACGCTGATGCAGCATTAGATAATATGGCTCTGAAAGATGTAATCTCAAAAAAGTGGTAAAGCCCTGTGAGAAAAAACCAATAGTTGAGTATTTGAAATGCAGCTATAAGATGAGCATCAACAGGGCATGCTCATTAGTAAGTCTAGCAAGATCAATGTGGTACTACAATAGCAAGAAGGATGATAGCGAATTGATAGCTAAGCTTAATGAGCTAGCTGATCAATTACCAACAAGAGGCCTAGATGAATATGTAGGAAGGTTACGCGCTCAAGGATATCCATGGAATCGAAAGAGAATCTACCGGGTGTCCAAAATGCTACGATTAGAAAAGCGTCGCAAAAGAAAACGACGACTCCCAACAAGAAACCCAGAACCATTGATGGTTTCTCAATCCCCTAATCAATGTTGGTCGATGGACTTCATGAGTGATGCGCTAGATAATGGAAGAAGAATACGAGTACTGAATGTAATAGATGACTTTAATCGAGAAGCTCTGTGGGTAGATGCTCAATATAGTTATCCATCAGAGTTTGTGATTAGAGCCCTTCAAAACCTAGAAGTAGAAAGAGGATTACCTGTAAAGATACGTGTAGATAACGGACCTGAATTCATAAGTCATAAATTACGTAATTACTGTGAAGAAAAAGGAATAAACCTAGAACATATAAAGCCAGGTACGCCAACCCAAAATGCATATGTAGAACGATTTAATCGTCACTTCAGAGAAGATGTATTGGATGCATATTTATTTGGATCACTCCAACAAGTCAATATTATCTGTGATAAATGGAAACAAGATTATAACGATAATCATCCCCATCGATCATTGGGATATCGAAGTCCTAAAGCATTTAAAGAACTCTATCGCAAAGAAATTATTTATTCCGAATCAGTAAAGGCTAAAATGAATGACTCCTTGCAGTCGCCAGCCTTGACAGAATCTACATAAATAATGCTGAGCTGCTACAAGTTATTTAAATGGATATTTTTAACTTAACACCTGTCCTAACTTGGGGAAGGTTACAAAAAGGAAAATAAAATGAGCATAGAAAAAGCATATAATTCTTGGGCGGAGCAATACGACACCAATGAGAATAAAACACGTGATTTAGACATTAAATCTACTATTGAAATTTTGTCGAAATATGATTTTGAAAATGTATTGGAATTAGGATGTGGCACAGGGAAAAACACAAAATGGTTGTTAGAAAATGCAAAGCAAATAATTGGATTGGATTTTTCTCAAGAAATGCTGAATAAAGCAAGAGAAAAAATATCTGACGATAATGTAACTTTCAAAAAAGCAGACCTAACTAAAAATTGGGAAGTTGACAATGATTTTGCGAATTTAATAACTTGCAGTTTAACACTTGAACATATAGAAAACTTAAATTATATTTTCAATCAAGCACGTTTAAAGTTAAAAACAGATGGCTTATTTTTTATCAGTGAATTACATCCATTTAAACAATATACAGGTAGTAAAGCTAGATATGAAACTGAAAATGGCACAGAGGAATTGGAAGTTTATATTCACCATGTTTCGGAATACATTGATGTCGCAAAAAAGAATAGTTTGGAACTTGTGGAATTAAAAGAATGGTTTGATGAAGGTATTGAAAATGGACTACCAAGATTGATTTCTTTTGTGTTCAAAAAATAAACACTAATACCAATAATGTGCATAAATAATAGCGGTTCAGGACACATGATTAGGTGAGAAATGAAATTATTGCGGTCTTATGAATGCTTAATTCTTCCAATGGATATGAATGTTAAGGACTAGATTTAAAGTCTACGTTATAATGTAACGGGAAGATTTCAAATTTGACTGTTTTGATTCAAGCATTTTTATTAGTAAATTGTAGGAATTAACCAGAAATAAAATTGATGAGTGAAATTATTATTTTGAAGAAAAATCCAAAAATTGAATTCCAACTTATTGATAATGGATTTCAATTAATTGATGAACAAACAGAACGAAATTCCGGTGTTTACTCATATAATGATTTGCAATCCATTGAATTAAATAAAATTTGGTTTCCTAGGCTAGCAAAATGGTTAAGAATTTTTACATGGATACTTAATGGAGTTCCATTTTTTCCTGATGCAGAATCTTATAAGAAGGCTAAGGTCATTATTAATTTTAGAAAGATGAAGCTTGGAATGTGGTTGACCGATTCTGATATGGTTGATAAAGCAAAAAGGATAAAGGAGATATTAGACAAAAAAACTAAATACAAAAAGCTGTGACAAATAGATATTCCTCGCTTGCTTCTATTACGTTTACGGACACGTAGTAGCTCAATTAATTACCAATACTTATATATTAGAACTGGTCAAAAAAAGCACACTCATTAAATGGTTATTTTTAATATCAGTTACCATAAAACTTAAGCCTTTTCAAAATAGTAAATGAAACAAAAAAAGGTGGATCAGTTATCAGAAATGTATTAACTAGATCAGCCATTTGGTGTCTTCCCATTGAATAGCATCTATCATTAAAAGTATTACTTTTAGTCTCTCTAAAGCCTTGCTACGATAAAAATTCAATAGTTAATCTATCCTAAAGATTAATCTTGTAGTGTTTGAGTATTTTGTCTTTGCTGATCGGAATTTGTCTAAATTTCTGAACCTTGTTCCTGTCTCTTATACACATCTCCGAGCCCACGAGACAGGCAGAA
>CAJXUU010000479.1 GCA_913061325.1 uncultured Saprospirales bacterium
TCTACACTATCCTCTTCGTCGGCAGCGTCAGATGTGTATAAGAGACAGAATATAACCAATTTCAATTTTGGGGCCAAAGGAACTCTTATAAGATATGTTGATAAACTAAACGCCTATTTAGGTAGTTACAATCCCTCGAGAACTGCCGGTGCAACCAATGAATTAGGAACAAGAGATGTTCTAGATCAATTGGTGATGTATAAAAATTACCGATTTGCAGATAAAAATGCTGCAGATTTTGAATCAGGGAGTATCTCTATGCTCAACATGCCTGATGCAATGTTTAACCCCAATACGTTTTTTGATGACTTTAATGCTGAGTATCTTGATTTTTTAATTGCCAATAAGGATAAAACTGAGATAATTTTTACCACCAACCCCATACATCAAGATTTGTTTAAAAAATGGGAAAATGGCGATTTTGTGGTTAATAAAAATACTGGGTTAAATGAGCCTAGTGGTTTTGCTAAAGAAATTAAGTATTTGCGAGACAGAGGTATCAAGAAAGTGAAGTTTAAAGATGGCACTCAACTAGACATAGAAACTGTTGATTTGAATGATTTAGATTGGAAAACAAATTGGACATATTAGAATTATGAATTTAGAGCAAAAAGAATATATAAATCATTTAACTATTCCGTCAATTTGGGAAAATGACATACAAGGAACACCATATACTTACGACCGTTTTATTGATTTATATATACATAACAAGGATGTCGTCACAAAAGTTATATTCCAAGAATATAATACTAAGTACATTGATATTATCGGAAATATCCCTAAAAAAAATAGGGTGTTTCGTAGAAATAATATGATTAAAAGAGTAGAAAAAGGAAACGACCCTGTTTCAATTGGCACCTATAGATTATTGAAAGACAATAAAATAGAAATGACATGGAACTATTACGATGGAGAAAATATTGAATTGATTTTTAAAGGAAAAATATTTTTAGAGGGGGATGCTATAAAAGGCACATTCTATAGGAATGGAGAAATAAACGTACCTGAAAGGGTCTATTATAATGTAGATAAACCCCTTCCTAACCCATTGCTTCCAGAGGATGAAGATATAGTGTAATAACATGAACGAAAAAAAAATAAACAAATCATTATTCCCAAAACATTGGGCAGGTCGTGTTCCTATTTATCTGGTCATGGGCCTTGTACCCTTATTGGCTGGTATTATGAATATAAGCCTTTACTTCAACACAAATGAAAGTTATTATAAAGGATATGAATATGATTTAAATATAATAGAAATTGAATCGAAGATTTCCAGCTCTCAATTTGAGCTTGAAATCAAGACCAATGATAAAACAATTATTAATAGACTCGATTACGATGCCTGGCTAAATTTTTTGGACAATTATGGCAATCCAGGAATCAGAAAAAGAGTGTTAAATGCAGAGAATTTAAAGCAGGCCATGGAAAAGATAAAAAATGAATCCCCTGAATTGAAGTTCTACTATAATGACGTTGAAAAAAAGATAACCGGTTTAAAGATAAATGGGCATACAATAATATTTCATTATAACCATTTGTTGCTCGGATTGTTGTTCACTGCAATCGGAGTATTTCTGATCGGCGGATCGCTATATATCATTATAAAAGACCCCAACAAATGGTACAAAGAGGTTAAAGATCCTTTTTCAAAATATAAGTCATGAAAAACAACTACCTACATATCATCCTATTACCCCGCTGCGCAAAGTCTCCAGACTTTGAGCTATCCAGGCCACAAGTAGGAGTAGAGAATAAAATGGGCAAAAAAAAAAAAAAACGAATAGTATAAGACAGAAAAGAAAATCACATGAAAGAAGGCTACATAATCAGAGATCAGGAAAAAACTCATTTCATAACTGCCACAGTAGTAGATTGGATTGATGTCTTTACAAACAAGAGTTATAAGGATGTGGTTATTGATTCTCTCAACTATTGTATAAAAAGAAGAGGCATGATCCTTTATGGATATGTTATCATGAGCAACCATGTCCATCTCATTATGCAATCAAAAGATGGAAAACTATCTGACTTAATTCGCGATTTTAAAAAATTCACTGCAACGACAATACTAAAAGAAATAAATACAAAGCCGGAAAGTAGAAGGGAATGGATGCTGGAACGTTTCAAAAAAGCGACTAAAACCCATTCTCGGAACAAAAACTATCAATTCTGGCGATACGGGAACCATGCTGAGGAAATATATTCTGAAAAGTTCCTGTGGTCAAAATTAGATTACATACATCTTAACCCAGTACGTGCGGGAATTGTGGAAAAGGCATCACATTATCTCTATTCCAGCGCCACCAATTATATAGATGGCAAAGGGGTATTGAGTAATATTGAGTTAGCGGCAAATCCAGTAATAAATGTTTTACGACCATCGTCATTTAATAGAAATGAATAGTAATAGCCCTCAAAGTCGGGAGACTTTGCGGAGCTTTTAAAAGGAAGAAACTATCAGGAAGGAAAACTTAAGTAAGCCCAGTTAAAATAATCAATCATAATCAAGAATTATGAATAAAAACTACATACATATCATCCTATTCCTATGTTGCGGCCTACTATGGGCTGGACCAACCAGCTCCCCTCTTGAGACCTGTTATGAGCCAATTCTAAGTACAGGTGGCGAAGCAGGAGTGTGTCTTTCAAAAGCATTAGTTACCATCTCCAAAGACACCCTAAACCCAAAAGATAAAGACACCACCAAAATACTTAAAGTAGACCCAAAACATTTGGCCAATTTACAGCAAATGGCCATGGCAAGAATAGGCAATGCTGGTGAAAGATCAGTTTTCGTTATCCCAACGGTGCCTGAGCGTAGCCGAAGGCACAATAGTTCAATAGCAACTACCTGTCTCTTATACACATCTGACGCTGCCGACGAAGAGGATAGTGTAGAT
>CAJXUU010000480.1 GCA_913061325.1 uncultured Saprospirales bacterium
CAGCGTCAGATGTGTATAAGAGACAGGTTTTTGAACCAAAAAATGAAGGAAAGGGAACGCATCTAATCCATTACGAAACAATGACAGGAATGTTAAGCCCTTTTCTAATGACAAAAAAGGTCAAGTCATATATGGCAACGCACTATAACATTATGAATCAAGATTTGAAAAACATTTGTGAAAAACAAATCAATAAAAATGAAAAATAAAAAGTGGGGAGTTCAGGACATTCCTGAACAGAAAGGTAAAACAATAATTATAACAGGTGCAACAAGCGGCCTAGGAAAAGAAGCCACAAGAGTTCTTGCAAAGAAAAATGCCACTGTAATAATGGCCGTTAGAAATACTCAGAAAGCTGAAATGGTAGTATCAGAGATTCGTAAGGAATATGCCAATGTCAAAATAGATATAAGAAAACTTGATTTAGGCAGTTTGGATTCTATTTCTTCCTTTGCAAAAGAAGTTTTAGAAAATTACAAAAAACTAGACATTCTTATAAATAATGCAGGCATAATGATGTGTCCATACTCTAAAACAAAAAATGGTTTTGAAATTCAAATGGGTACGAATCATTTAGGTCCTTTTGCATTAACGGGTCTTCTAATGCCTTTATTGATGAGCACAAAAAACGCACGAATTGTATCTACTTCTAGTGTAGCGCATAACCAGGGTAATATAGACTTTACAGATATTAACTGGAAAAAAAGAAAGTACAATACAAGTAAAGCATATAGTGATAGCAAGCTAGCAAACTTGTATTTCTCCTATGAATTAAAAAGAAGGTTAGAAAATGTTGAAAATCCTCCTTTGGTAGTTTCGGCACATCCGGGTGGTACAAAAACCGATTTGGCAAGGCACTCAGGAATCTTTAATATTTTTATGAATTTGTTATTTCTTCCTGTAGAAAAGGGTGTTCTGTCTACTCTAAGAGCAGCTACAGATTTAAATGCTAAATCTGGTGATTACTATGGGCCTGGGGGATTTATGCAAGTTAGAGGGTTTCCTGAATTAGTTAAGTCAAGTAAAATGTCACACAATCTAACAAATGCAAAACGCCTATGGGATTTATCTGAACAATTAACTGGTGTTCAATATTAAAAGGAAACAAATGAAAACTTTACCAACTTTATATTGAGAATATAAGCGTATTATTAATAGTTTATTGGTAAAATAGGTCTAGCAGAATTAGTAAAAGCAATTATATGAAAGAGATTTATTGTGTTAAAACTATTAATGAAGTACATCAAATGCTTGGTTTGGGAGCCCCCAAACATCCACTAATAACCATAATAAGGAAGTGGTCCGAGATTGATTTTGACTTTGAAAATATAAAGCTGACTAGTGAACTTTATCTAATTTCAATGAAAGGAAAAATAGAAGGAACAGCCTTTCAATATGGTAAAAATTCATATGACTTCGCTGACGGAACACTAGTTTTTCTAGCTCCCAAACAAGTAGCATCATTTGCTGATCCGATTGAAGAACTTGATGATTCAGGATGGACAATCATGTTTCACCCAGATTTGATTCGCAGATCAGAACTAGGGAAGGAAATCAAAAACTATTCATTCTTTAACTATGAGACTAATGAAGCTCTGCATCTCTCTGAAGTTGAAAAACAGTCGCTTTCAGAACTAGTAAAAAAAATAGATTTAGAGTTAAATCAAAATATAGATAAATACTCTCAAGATATAATTATTCAGAACCTTGAAAGTATTTTAAAATATAGCTACCGATATTATGATAGGCAGTTCTACACAAGAACCAACCAAAACAAAGACCTAGTGAGTAAATTCGAACGATACTTGCATAGTTATTTTTCATCTTCAGATTTATCCGAAAAGGGAATACCTTCCGTTAAACAATGTGGTGAAGCTATGCATATGTCAGGATCCTATTTAAGTGACTTATTAAAAATAGAAACAGGAAGAAGTGCCAAAGACCACATATCTTCTCATTTAATTGAAGTAGCAAAAACCACATTGTTAAATTCAAATTCATCGATTAGTGAGATTGCTTTTAATTTGGGGTTCGATTACCCACAGCATTTTAGCCAATTATTCAAAAAGAAAGTTGGTATGAATCCAACGAAATACCGAAAATCAAACTAGAAATATCCAGTGCCTAACAACACCTATACGCAATGCCCTTCGGGACACTGCGCATAGCCAAACCGTTATGATGGAATTACTCCGCTGCGCTCTGAAATTGAAACTCCTTACCTACTCAATGTAATAAAAAATAAAAGCCGTAAGAGCATTAATTTGTAGCAAACACTTTGATGTAAATAAAACAACGCCATAAATGGACAAATGCTCAACTTTGATTCTAGATTTCGCTCTAATGGGAATTTTTGCGTTGTAGTATTCTTACTTTGACATTTAATCACTTCATAACTACTATTTTTTCAACGACCAATTTATGTGAATCAAGATCTTCAAAAGTAAGGAGATATACCCCATCTATAAAATTCGTAAGATCAATAGTTTTTAAATTATAGCCCGAAATTATTGTTCTTCCATTCATATCAACCAAAGAAATTGCAAAATTCAATTTACCTTCAACTTCTACATAAATAAATTCTGAAGCTGGATTCGGAAATATTTCAATTTTAGCATTGCCAATTTCAAAAGTACTTAAAACCAAGTCCTCTCCGTCACAATCTTCATCAATATTGTTGTTTGGGATTTCTGTAGCTCCAGGATAAATATCACTATTCTGGTCATCACAATCGTCAGCTAATACAAATCCGTCTTGATCCAAATCATCATCTAGTGTAGTCTCGTCACAATCGTCATCTATCCCATTATAGACTTCTTCTTCCTGACCTAGATTTATCGCATCGTTCTGGTCATCACAATCGTCAGCTAATACAAATCCGTCTTGATCCAAATCATCATC
>CAJXUU010000481.1 GCA_913061325.1 uncultured Saprospirales bacterium
GCTATACTGGGTTACGTGTTTGCTTCGCAAGCCACTTGACTTTGCAAGCCACTTACCCGAGAATCTTTGATTCGCTACACTAGCCGACGTGTTTGCTTCGCAAGCCACTTGGCTCCATCTCAAACATGGTTCTGTTATTTACGCAAATTTCCTCTCAAAAAACTATGCCAGCTAGGGCCGAATGAAGATATTCCGCCATAAAAGAACAACAGTAAAAAATTATTAAATTCACAAAGTTATAGTTAAAAGTAATTAATGACTCAAACTTCTGAATACCGCTAATTTGAAGTGATCAAAATGTGATTAACATCTGAATATTACTTCTTGCATATGGTGAATTATAGCCTTCTATTTCTTGAAATCCGAGTTTTCGATAAAGAGACAATGCTGGTTTCAATTTAGTATTACTTTCAAGAAACAGATTTTTTGCGCCTAAGGATTTAGCTTTTTCTATGATGGCTAAACCCATCAAATATCCAATTCCTTTGCCTTGAGCAGTAGGCGAAACTGCCATTTTTGCTAATTCAAAATCAAAATTATCATCGTCCATCTTCATAAGTGCGCATACTCCCAAAACGATATCACCTTCCATAGCACAAAAGATTTTTCCTCCTTTTTCTAAAATATATCCTTCAGGGTCATCCAATGCTCTCTTATCTGCATCTTCCAATACAAAATATGCTTTGATCCATTCTTCGTTAAGCAGTTTGAATGCTGAATAATGGATTGGTGAGCAATCAACTATCTTAATTTCTGAAGCCTTAGCTGATTTTGGTTGATCTTCATTTGTCATGTAAGGAGATTTTCAATTTTTACTAAGTCGAGTATGCACTATTTTCTATTGTACAACACAACAACACAAACCTAAATGTATATATTAAGTTGAATAGTTCATTAATTCATCTTCATTGATTCATCAACACCTTATTTTTCTTGTCTTCTTGAAGTCAACCATAAAGACAGATTTGATTCTCCGATTTAAAATCACGATATTCATACCTATCTATACTAAAACTATGTTTTCTAGCAGTTTCGCATCAACATTTTCTAAAGCCTACTCAATCATTATTATTGGATTGTTCTTATTGCAATTCAGCCTAGTCGAAGCACAGTCTCAAATAAAAGGAAGAGTAATATCCGCAGATGATGATAGTTCACTTCCTTATGCATCGATCTATACTCCAAGAGGTCAATTTACATTCTCCAACGATGATGGGTATTTCACATTAAAAGGTATTATCGGTCAAAAAGTAACGATCACTTTCTTAGGATTCAGGGATACCACTTTGATAATCGACAAACAGAATATGACCATCCGAATGATGAATGATGGCATAATAACGGAAGAAGTAGTTATCACCGATAAAAATTATATTTCACCTTATAAAACGCTTGCAAAAGCAAGAAAGGAATACCAGAAAGAAGATGGAGATGAGATTGACACCAAACTGTTCGTAAAGCGAGAATCCATTAATAATGGCACTTGGGCAGATCAAACTGAAGTATTGTATAACTACAAGCATAAGAATCGAAGAATATATGATTTGACTTTCAAGCATGGTAAATCTCATATCAATGTAGAAAATGATATCATATTGACATTGGATCTATTCGAAATGATGAAGTTAGACTGGATTTTTGATAAGAGTTTGAAGGTTTTATATCCGTCAATTATTTCTCATTCTTCAAAGAAAAAGATGGTTAAAAACTTTGAAGCAACTTATAGCGAATATTCTAGTAATGAGAAGAAGTATTTTGTAATCAATAGTAAGCCAATAGATTCTGAAGACGCTTTTTCATCCAAAATAACTGTAAACAAAACCACCAACGATTTTGTAGAAATCAAGAATACTATCTTAAATCCTAAAACCGTAAGATTCCGAAGTATAAGAACTGGAGCAGCTATAAACATGACAAAAATGGAGTTCAGTTATCAGTTTGTTCAATACGAAGAGATGACCTTTCTATCCCATATCGATGTAAATTATACTTACATCCTAAATGGTGTGGAATCAGAAAACATTTTAGCTTTTCACTTCTATGATCACGGAAAGCCATTTCTTGAAAACATAACGGATATCGACTATGGGCCATTGACTGATTATCAAAAAGTGTGGGTCAATCCATATTCAGATGACTTCTGGAGGGAGCAAAACATTGTAGAAAGCAAATTAGACACTTTGACGAACTATATTAAACTCAGTTCTAAATTCAAGTCTTTTCTCGAAAACAAAAAATACTTGACGCTAGAAGATATCAAAGTCGTAGGTGCAGAACATTTCTTACATCCACCGAGGATGGACGACGGTAAGGGATTAAAAGCAAAAGTCGATCTCTTGGCAGTCAAAACCCAACTGCACGTAAATGTTTTCTTCCATATTAATATGTTTTTCAAAGATGATGAAGTTCGATATGAAGTGACCCCTCTTGTCAATTTTGATCGTACATTTATATTTGAGCCGAAGCCAATGGTTTTACTACAATTTGAAAAAGAACTTCGTATTATTCGTGATCATACTGAAATGTTTAATGAAGAGATAGAAGAAACAAGATCAAAAGGAAAACTTGACACACGAAAAATCAAATCTCTTCTTGACAATCACAATCAAAATCTATGGCGTGCATTAAGCAAGCTGGATAATTATCAATTTACAAATTGGGCTCCGTATAGTCATCATGAAGCACTAAAAGATGGGAGAAGAAGAGTGCGAGGATAAATTCGTTTCATAAATAAGGTTCATTTTAGTTTGTCGTTTTTATATTTTTTGAATTGTTTTCAGAACTAGATTTTGCTGAATCGCTGATTTGTTTGAATCGCCAAATCGCTTTATGATGTTGACTAAAAAGGACATAACATTAATTCAAAATATAAATATTGGA
>CAJXUU010000482.1 GCA_913061325.1 uncultured Saprospirales bacterium
TAACTTTCGCTCCTGAAGCTGGTTTTACAAATGATCCTACTCCAATTGATTATACTATAAATGATAATGATGGGAATACTTCCAACATTGCTGTGATTACTGTTGACTACTTAAATACAACATTAGCTGAAGATGATATTAATCAGACAACAGTAGATGTACCTGTGAGTGGAAATGTATTAACAAACGATATTGATCCTCAAGGAAATACTCAGACAATCACTTTAATAGATACAGATGAAGACGGTGTGCCAGATACGGCACCAACACCTGGTACACCTCAAGATATTGGAGATGGCACATTGGATATTGATCCAATCACTGGCGAATATACTTTCACTCCAGATCTTGGATTTATTGGAACCGTTGTGATTGAATATACTGTTTGTGATGATGGTACTCCAGTAGAATGTACAACTGCATCATTGGTTATCGATGTGTCAGGACCTGATTCAAATGATGAATATCCTCCTATCGCTCTGGATGACAATGCAACCACAGAGCCAGATATCAATGTTGCCATTTCAATATTAGGAAATGACAGTGAGATTGATGGATCTATCGTTTCCACTTCTGTGAGCTTGGATGCTTCTAAGCCAGGATTGCCTGTTGGAACATCATGTACTATGACTGGTGCTGATGGTGATTGTATCCAAGTAACAGTTCCTGGAGAGGGAGTTTATACTGTAGATGAGACTACAGGTGTTGTTACCTTTGATCCAGAACCTGCATTTTCTGGAGAAACGACTCCTCTTCCTTACACTGTTTGTGACAATAATTTACCAACTCCATTGTGTGATGATGCGGAGATAACTGTAACAATAAGTGACCCAGCATTGAATGAGATGACAGCAGAAGATGATGCAAATACTGGATTCGCAGGTGAGACATTGATAGGCAACATTTTAGCAAATGATATAGATCCTGATGGGTCAACAGGAACAGCTACCGTTAGCTTACCACTGGTAGATACAGATGGATATGGAGTTTTAAGTGCATTAACTATAACAACACCTACTGTAATCTACGGAAAAGATCCTAATAATCCAGGTAACCAAATAGTAGCAGGAACTTTAACTATTAATAATGATGGGACATATTCGTATCAAAGTCATCCTGATTTTGTAGGTACTGTTTATGTACCTTATACAGCATGTGATAATGATGCATTGAATGCTTGTGATGAAGCAACATTGTATCTGACTACAGCACCTTTCTGTTCAGTCATTGATGTAAAAGTATTATTAGAAGGTCCTTACCAACAGGCTTCATTTGCAATGTCTACATACTTAAACGACTACCACCTCTTACCTGGTCAGGACCCGACCCAATCCACCAATTTTGGTTCTGTATTGTTTGGTGTAGCAGCCCCAACGGGTCAACCTTACAATGAAGCTCCTTGGAATTATACTGGTACCGAGGGAGATAGTTATGGTGATGCAGATGGTAAGATTACTTATCCTGCTACTGTAACAGACTGGATTTTAGTAAGTATTAGAAATGACTTTAATTCTATACTGCCTATCTGGCAATGTGCAGCACTTCTTCACAATGACGGTACGGTTACTTTCCCTGAAGAATGTCCTTGCTTGGAAACTGTAAGTACTGAAGATTATTACATCGTTATTGAACATAGAAATCATCTTTCAGTAATGAGTCAAGCTGTAACTCCTGTTAATGGTGTTCTTGAATTTGATTTTACTAATACAGAATCTTGGAAACTAAATATTGGATCACCACAAGAGGTCACCCAGAAAAATATTGATGGCACATTTGTAATGTATGCTGGAAATAGTGACCAGACTGGTGGAAGAACTGATTTGAACAGTTTTGACAATTCCATTTGGATTCAGAATAATGGAAATATATTCGAATATCTCAAAGGAGATCACCTTATGGATGCGGATGTCAACTCTTTTGATAGAGCAATTTGGATAATTAATAATGGTCAATTCCAATTGATCTCATTTTAACCATAATTATTTTAATCCAATACTAAAAAAATATGAATAAAATGAATAATATAAAATCGATAATCTTGCCCTTTGTACTCCTCTTGTTGTCTTGTGGAGTAATGAATAGCCAGGAAGTGTCCCTTGATATAGTTGAGTCCACTGATGGTTGTGGTTTGGCTACAGATTGTGCAGCGAATTTTGTTTGCTTTGATATCCGAATGACTGTGGATATTGATAAAGATCTGGACTCTTACAATATTTGGGTGCAATATGATAAAACCGTTCTTTCCAGAATAAATGGTGGTGATGACAATTCTTGTGTTGTAGATAACGGTGGTGACACTGATATCGAAACTGCAGCTGGTGCTTATAGAGTAACAGGGATTCCAGGTTCACCATTTCAGATTACAGCCGAAACTCAAGCAATTGTCCATACTATTTGCTTTTCGATTGTCGACCCTGATGCGGTAGATGGTTCTATCTTATCTGTCGGAGGGAGTTTATTTAGTGGTGCATTGCCAACTTCTATTACTTTCGCAGACGGTTCGAGTGATATGGTGGATGAAGAAACACCTTTGGTGCTTACTGAATCAACTATATCTTGTTTAATCTTACCCGTAGAATTGCTCTCTTTTGAAGTTAAAAAACTTGAGTCTAGAAAGTTGTTGTTAGAATGGATCACTCTTTCTGAAATCAATAACGATCGTTTTGAAATTCAAAGGTCTTTTGATGGTATTAATTTTAGCTATATAAACACCGTAAAAGGAAGAGTAAATTCAAATACCTTACAATCATATTCGTATGAGGACAATATTGATTTGAACATTAGAGCTCCCTTTGTCTATTACCTGTCTCTTATACACATCTGACGCTGCCGACGAAGAGGATAGTGTAG
>CAJXUU010000483.1 GCA_913061325.1 uncultured Saprospirales bacterium
CTAATTCTTTTGAATTAGGCTCTTTTTTATTTTATGTATTAGAATTGCTTTCATCCGCTGACTAATTATAAAGTATTAATACAAATCTTTTCATTTAGACTTAGTGTTATTGTATAATTGCATTTTTTTTATCTATAACCAACTGAGTATGAAAGCCCTTTTTTCGTTCATAATTTCAATTTCCATTGTTTATTCTCTAAGTGCTCAAGAAAATTGTGCTAATGCATTGACCTTAACTCCTGGAAATCAACAATGTGGAAATTCAACAGGTCAATCTGGGGATTTTCCAGAATCTGGTGCAGCACCAAGCAACATGTGCGATGTCGAATATAATGATGATGAATATTGGTTCGAATATACAGCTGCTTCTACTGAAAATTTAACGCTTACATTGTCATCCATTTCCAATACTTATGCAGGACTCTTTGTTTTAGATGATTGTCCAGTGGGGGAACCAATATGTGTGGCTTCTGGTGTGAATGAATCCGAAACTACTGATATTATTTTTAATACAGGTCCCCTCGTAGTCGGGACATCATATAAAATTGTTATCGCAAATTGGGGTCTCCCTAATAATACAGCATTCTGCCTTGATGCGGTGATTGTGCCCATAGGTACAAATGACGAATGTGTAAATGCAACACCAATAGTATGCGATGATAATTTTATTTCAGAATCTACCGCAGGTTCCACTGACAATGGTGATGATACAGGATGTGATATGGGAGTTGGTGTATGGTACGAATTTCAAGGGATAGATGGATTAGTGACACTTTCAGTACAGGCTGGAGCAGGATTTGATCATGAAATTGCTGTTGCTTCAAGTGTTGATTGTATTACATTTGTAAATGTAGCTTGTGCGGATAGTGGTGTTGAAGGCGACCTAGAAGAGATTACGTTCAATTCTGAATTAGGAACTACGTATTATTTTTATGTTGGACATTGGTCATCTGCAGTAATATATGGAGAGTTTGATATTTCAGTTTCATGTGTGATTTTTCCATCTAATGATGATTGTGACGTAGCGTTACCAGTGATTGTAGAAGAAAGCTTTTCTTGTGGAAACATGACACCAGGAACATTAGTAAATGCAACAGCTTCTCCAGAAGATAATACGGCATGTGTTGGTAGTGATGATGATGTATGGTTTTCATTTATGGCTACAGCAACAGAGCACAGAATAGAATTACTTAATGTAGCAAACGGAACAACAGATCTTTATCATTCGGTATGGCAAGGTACATGTGGAGGATTAACTTTGGTACCGG
Source organism: uncultured Saprospirales bacterium (assembly GCA_913061325.1). Classification (GTDB taxonomy): domain Bacteria; phylum Bacteroidota; class Bacteroidia; order Chitinophagales; family Saprospiraceae; genus CAJXUU01. The sequence goes on from CAJXUU010000483.1 coordinate 1,269, forward strand.
GTTCATGTAGTGTTATTGAAGAGAGTAATGTTTCAGGACTTACAATTGGAAATACGTATTATTTGAGAGTTTATTCTGGTGGAAATGAACCACAAATTACAACTTTTGATGTATGTATTCGATCTGTATCACCGCCACCTACCAATGATAATTGTGGCGGAGCCATACCAGTGACGGTAAAGTTAGATTTGTTGTGTGAAAGTACAACACAAGGTACAACAGAAAGTGCAACAGCTTCACCAGAAGATGACACATCATGTCCTGCTCCTTCAGCAAATGATGATGTTTGGTTTTCGTTTGTAGCTAAGGCGACAGAGCATATTATTGATTTACAAAATGTAGCTAACGGTAACGGGACAACAAATCTTTATCATTCGGTATGGGAAGGAACATGTGGAGGATTAACTTTGGTGTCAGGTTCATGTAGTGATCCTGAGATGAGCACTGTTTCAGGACTTACAATTGGCAATACGTATTATTTGAGAGTCTATTCATGGACGTTTACAACTGGACAATCCATAACATTTGATGTATGTATCGGAACTACAGTTGCGCCACCTGCCAATGACGAATGTGTAAATGCAACACCTATAGCATGCGATGATAATTTTATTTCAGAAACTACAATTAATGCAAGTGACAATGGAGATGATATGGGTTGTGATATGGGAGCTGGAGTTTGGTACGAATTTCAAGGAGTTGATGGAGAGGTTACGTTAACAGTATCTGCAGTTGGTGGGTTTGATCATGAAATAGCGGTCGCTTCGACTTCTGATTGTATTATATTTGACAATGTAGATTGTAAAGATATTGATGTAAGTGGAGGAGTAGAGGTGATTACATTTACCTCGACATCGACAGAAACATATTACTTTTATGTTGGACATTATTCATCTGCCACTATATTTGGAAGCTTTGATATTGCAGTTTCATGTGTATTACCTCCTATTAATGACGATTGTGCGACAGCTTCCGTATTAGCTATGAATACTACTGGGTCTCTTATTAATCAAACTTTTGCGGGTGCTACTGATTCTGGTAAGCCAGCGGAAGCATGTGATGTTGATTCGACGCCGACGCCAGCAGATGTTTGGTATTCTATAGATACGGATGCTGATGGTGGTAATCTTATCATAATAGTAGAACCAGGTCCTAATAGTGATATTGTTGTCGCTATATATGATGCATGTGGATCATCAGTCCCAGAAGCTTGTGTAGATTTAGGAGGTAATGGGGGAGTTGAGACAATAAACTTCCTAGCACTTTTTAAGGATGATAAAGGAACTAATAGTACTACAAGGGATGCTGATTATTTCGTGAGAGTATATGAAAAAGTAGCTTCTGGTGAGCTATTTGAAATTGGTGCGCAAGGAGAAGCTTTACCTATTGTACTTGGAAGTTTCGATGCAAAAGCGAAAAATAGAGGAAATAAAGTAGAATGGACGACCTTATCTGAGATCAATAGTGACTATGTAGAAGTACAAAGCTCACCAAACGGATCTACGAAATGGGAACCAATTGGCAAAGTTCAAACTAAAGGTGAAAGTCTCTCTAAGCTTAATTATGAATTATTTGATAATA
>CAJXUU010000484.1 GCA_913061325.1 uncultured Saprospirales bacterium
ATCTACACTATCCTCTTCGTCGGCAGCGTCAGATGTGTATAAGAGACAGGAACCATTACTTTCAAAATGTATTGCCATTTGCAAACTTATTGTTTCTGAATTTGTCGATTCCCATAAAGATACCTCATTAGAAATCGTGAAAGCAAAGGCAAGGTTTCAAGAGTTAAAAGCTAATCCTGACTTTTGGATAGAATTTGCAAAATCTATCAATTGGAAATTTCAAGGTGTTGAACCAGAGGAAGCAATGGTAAAGTGCTTAAAAGAAATTGAAGATTTAGTTAATCAATTGCCCTATCCAATTAAAGCAAATGATATTCAATCAATCATTCATTCCTTACACTTTCATATTAGCCAATGTGCTACTAAGAAAAATCCAGAAGACAGATTGTTGAACAACCAACAATTAGAAAACAAAATTCTTATATCTCTAGGGGGTTCTGAGAAATGGTATGGTGAACAATTAGGGATATGGAGAAACTTTGAAGGAGTAAAAGAATTTAGGTTAGGTGAATTATACGAAGTAATTGCTATCTCACGGTTTTATAGACAACATCAAGAGCTCAATGGTCATAGAGAGGTTTGGTCTGAAATCCTAATTGACTATTTAAGCTTAGATTGCATACCGCAATTTTGTAAAAAGGATATTATATATGAGTTAGTATTTTTAAAGTTACGTCCTACAATGGAGTTTAAATTTCACGATTCAGATACCACAGATTTAGTAGAATTGGTTGATGAATACTTTCAAATAGTTCCTAATACAGTTAGCGACCCATTGACTATTGAGGAAGCGGTTAATCTATATTCCATTACTAGGGCCGCCAATGCTTTAGATTTAATCTTTATAGATAAAACTCAATTTCAACTGTGGTTAAATAATATTGAAAGCAATATATATCTGAATCTAAAAACTGCCAAAGTTAATACGAAATGTAGTTATTTGGAATCTTTGTCTATGATTGAGTCTAATCTAAAGAACTGGGAAGATGATGACAAAGCCAAAGGATTTGAAAGTGGGATTAAAATATTAAAAGAGATTGTTACATTAAGTGAACAAGCAAAAGAATATAATTACTCTAACTTGTTAATAAGAATTAACGGATATATTCAAGCATGTTTAAAACTAAAAATAGCTGATAAATATCCAGATGTTATTAATGACCTTGAAGATTTAAGTAATGATTTGGCTAAAATCGTATCAAAAAGAGAAGGGGATTTTTCTCTAGCAGTTCAGTATAGGAATAGAGGTTTAGATTATTTAAAACTATCTAAGAATCCAAAGGATTTATTGAGAGCTTTAGACTATTTACACAAGTCTAAAAATTTATTGTTCAAAAAGGAGACTAAAGAAGGATTTGTATTAGTGCTATTTAATATTTGTCATGTATACATGTCAATAGGTTTTAATTTCGCTGCAAAGTACTATGCGCTTGCTGCCCTTTTTTATTCTTTACAAGATGAAGAGCTCTTCAAAAGAGTATCACAATCAATTTCATTTGTCAGTAAAATTGATTTTAATAATGGGGACTGGTTCCATTTCATAATGGATTTCGAAAGGTCTATTGTGTTTACCGGCGAATTAAATCCAGATTGGGATATTAATACAAATAACGATTTACGAGAGATACTATTAGATTATTCTTTTGTCCTATATTCTATGCCAAAGATTTCTCCAGAATTAGATGTTTTCACTAAACATCAAATACAGGATTTAGGATGGATTAAAGAGGAGTATATGGATATGTTTATCGATGGCCTTTCTGAAAATTTAAATACTAAAAAGAAGATTATTGGGATGGCTCAAGCAAAACTAATTGACTTTCCGTTAAGTGATATAGGTAAAGAACGTGAAATACAATTTTATTCATTTGGAATTTTATGGAATATTAAATTTCTGAATAATTATGTATTTAATGCTTATGGAGAAGAATTTTGTGCAATCTTACAAGTTCTATTTTCCGAAATGAAAACCCATTTTCCGAAATTGAAATTTAATGAGGGCCTAGAGTATATACAAATCAATTTGTCAAAAGGAGATAAATCTGCTCCCCCAAAATTGATAAATCATTCTGATAATGGTTTTGAATGGGAAGTACATTTGCCAAACGTTGAAAAACCAAAACCTTATTATCCCTTTATAATGGGGAATATTTTAAAAATTCTTCAAAAAATAAATAAGAATGATGACCTTATGTCTTTCTATATGGAATTAAATAAGGACAAAGACCTTGGTTCGAAAGCTACCATCATCAAATCATATGAAGAATTGTATATGAGTTTATACTCCAAAAAACTATTTGATAAATTTAATAGAGGGGGCTATAATCGGTTAATTAGTGACGTTGATTTTGTTTCAAAGAATAATGTTGTTGATTAATATTATTTTAAAACCACATACAACAATAAAATCATCTAACAATTGGTTTGATAATTTAAAAATTTACATTATTAAACAGGAATTATTTTTGTTTTTACAAGTCATGTATATCGGAAAATCGTTTCAATCCGTACTAAAATTATTCCTATTGACTGTTTCGGGGGCCTTAGTTGATTATTTGGAATAATAATATTCATAAAACTCAACAACCGCCAAGAAATCATGAATAAATTGGTTCTTTTTTTGGATGCTTTCCGCTACTAAGAAAACCAGCTAGAAATAGCTGGTTTTTTTGTTTTACGTAAAAGCAATGCTTGCATTGACTTTGAAGTAAAACAAAAATAACCGGGCGCGAAGCGACCATGGTTTTCTTTGGATCAAGAACAATTGTTGTGTTTATGCAAATATTGTGGTCAATCTATAAAGGAAGAATTCTACGTTTTTGACTCCTCTGAATTGCGCTCTAAAAG
>CAJXUU010000485.1 GCA_913061325.1 uncultured Saprospirales bacterium
TATCCTCTTCGTCGGCAGCGTCAGATGTGTATAAGAGACAGCTTGAAATGTATCAAATATATTTCTCCCTTCGATCTCAATATCTAATGCTCTCTTTAACACCTCTACTTGATTGGCTCCTGTGGTTGTTATACCTATTTTTAAATCATGTGCATCTTTCAGTTCTAAGAGACGCTGTAGGATCTCTTTATTTTCTAAGACTCCTGTCTCAAAAGTTGCAGAATGTATTTGATATGTGGTGAGCTGCGGCATTAGCGCTTTCGATTGTTTCCACTGCTCATTAAGTTTTAGTATCGAATGTTCCTTCAACTCATGTTCTGTATCATTCGGATGGAGATTACCTATGTATGTATATCCCCACTTCGTTGCAATTTCAATTTCTACATCTTCTTTTTCTTTTTTCCAGTTTAAAATCATTTTTTCAGCAATACCATATCCAGGGGCTGTATCATAGTATCTGATCCCTTTTTCATATGCATATTCCAACATATCTATTCCTTGTCGATAAAATGTGTCGTATGAAAATTCATTTCTTGATGACCCGTCTCTTATATTGATGTATGACGGACGTCCAATGGCTGCCGTTCCTAAACCTATTTTACTTTCCTTCTTCATCATTGTCCATATGTTGATTAAATTCGTGTTGCATTTTCCTAATTGAAATTGACTTCATTCCATAAACGATAAGGAGACCTAACGCAAATAAAGTAAGCACAACTCCACTAAGAAGCACAAGATGCGGCAGTGATTGATTAAGTCCTGAATCTTCTGGAAGAATAGCTCCAAAAATACCAGCTAGAACAAAACATGCTGCGGATAAATATAATAGAGTTGTTGCTCTTGTTAGTTTTGTTAGTTGTTTAATCTTCAATCCTGAGATCTTATGCTCAAAATGTGTGCATTTGTCTGAAAGTATTCCTCCGATTTCTGTACTAAGATTCATCATTTGAGATGTAGTAGATAAGATCAGCAGGCTCACAGCGGGCAATATTGTTATAGGTATATACCAGTCCATTAATTTTAGTTTATTTTAGTTTAATGCAGCAAGGTATGGAATTTGACCTTTAGCCAAATAGAACCTTGTCCACACATTTATATTAAATCTTTTGAGTCACATTATTCATCAATTGTCTTTTAGAAGTCTATCAGTGTATTTTTCTTTAAACTTCTTCAATTTTGGATCAATCACCACCTTACAATATGCCCGAGTGGGGTTTTGATTAAAATAACCTTGATGGTATTCCTCGGCTTCATAGAATGCTTCAAACATCTGCAGATCAGTTACAATCATTTCATCATATGCTTCTTGCACTTCATTGATTGCAGACATAGAGGCGTCTCTTTCTTCATCATTTCTATAAAAAATAATACTTCTGTATTGAGTTCCTTTATCTGCACCTTGCTTATTGAGTGTTGTAGGATCATGGGTCATCAAATGAATATTCACCAGGTCATAGAAACTAATTTCGTCCCTATTATAAGTGATTTCTATTGCCTCTGCATGCCCTGTCAATCCACTAGTAACCTCTCTGTAGGTTGGATTCATCACTTTGCCACCACTATATCCACTTTTTACATCGGCCACTCCTTTTAGCTGTTGGAAGATTGCTTCAGTGCACCAAAAGCACCCACCACCTAGTGTAACTTTACGAAGATTAGTATCCAGTTTTTTCATAGCAGCTGCATTGATACAATATCTCAAACCGCTTGGTCGAGGACCATCCTGGAATACATGTCCTAGATGAGCATCACATGTGTTACAGACAGTCTCAATCCTATACATCCCAAATCCCTTGTCTTTATGATACGCAATAGCATTGTTTTTTATTGGTTGGTTAAAAGAAGGCCAGCCTGTACCACTCTCAAACTTTTCTTCACTATCAAATAGTGGCGTTTCACAATTAACACATGCATATCTACCCGGATCAAGCAATGTACACATATCAGAACTATGGGCCTTTTCTGTTCCTTTTTGTCTTGTGATTCTGTATGCCTCGGGTGTCAAAATTGACTTCCACTGTTCATCTGTTTTGCTAACTCTGCAATCAGGTTCTGGATTTCCATTATTTGAAAATTTGAGAACATCAAGCCATTTCAACATCATAATATTTTCGATTTAATCTAATTTCAAAATATAGTAAAGTGATTTACTATTAACCTGAGTTCGGTTATTATCGCGAAATACAATTTATAGAAAATGCCATAGACAAGGCAGATTGTCGCAGTGTAGCGAGCTACACCTAGCCAATCTAACGCAGTATATGGTAATTCTCTATGAAATTCGTACATGTATCGCTAAAATGACGCTGAAGTAATTTTTTAATCAATTGTATATCAAACTTTTGTATGAGTTAGACTAATCGAACTCAGGTTATTACAGTGAACATGGTAAATAACCAATTCGATTAGTCTAATACTTCCTTAATTTTTAAATCCAATCTCAATAATGCATTGTTTGGATCAGAACCAAAAATAGAATATTGAACATTTCCTTCTTCGTCTACAAGAAGCCAATGAGGCGTTCCTCCAGCACCATAATTTAAAAATGTAGTGTCGTAATTTTCATCTTTAAAAAATGGGAATCGCATGTATAGCTCTTCCTTCGCTATTTCGAACTGATCTTTGGAAATATCAACTCCTTCAAAGTTGGTATGAATACCAATTACATTCAATTTATTACCATGCTCAAATACCATTCTATTGGCATATGGCACTGCTCTGCCTAAACAGCCAGGACAGCCAAGACTAAATATTAATATTAGCAGAGGTTTACCTTTATAGCTGTCCGGACTCTGTCTCTTATACACATCTGACGCTGCCGACGAAGAGGATAGTGGAGATCTC
>CAJXUU010000486.1 GCA_913061325.1 uncultured Saprospirales bacterium
GCAGACGCGATTTCATTCACTTCAATCACTACTTCTTTTAGATACCGTTCAAAAGGTTCCATATGATTATTTCAATTTTGTGCAATTTGTTTTACACAAAATGATGAGTAAGAACCACTTTAGATATTAAAAATTTATAATTTCAGCAGCTAAGTACATATCAATTGAGTAAAACCATACATTAAGCACAAACAAAAGATTGAATAAATCTTAATATCTGTGTTTTAATATTGTAAACAGTAAAGATCCATGATAACTATGTATAAAATATACTTTGCTTTTATTCTTTTTTGTTGTAGCCTATCCCTCAATGCTCAAAATACTCCAAGGTTTAAAGTTGGAGTCTCTGTAGGAATGGCATATACAGGCAGCCTTGTCTACGGAGATAGATATCAAGTCGTGGATAGTTCACCTGCCTTCATCATTAAGAACACAAATCCTTCGCGACTTACTAATTATAATTTCGGAGTAGGATATATATTATCAAATTCATTTTCTATAATTGGCATTATCGGAGTTGCCAAATATGGGTTTGGATATAAAGTTACAGTGGATTCTCCCGGATCCATCATATTTAACAAATCAGGCACCTATAAATCAAAAATGACGGAGGTAAGCCTATCAGGAGAATATCACCTTTCATTGTCAAAGGATATCCAATTTATCATTCAACCAGGAATAGCTTGGTATACCAATCAAGGGTACGATAGTCAATCATTACAAATTTTTCAAAAAAATAATAATTATTCAGCATTACTTTTTATCGGAGTAGAAATACCAATAAGCATCAACAGATTTTACATCAGTGCGGGGTTAAATACTAAAATTGCTCTTGCTGATTTTGGTAACACGTTTTCTTTTGATAATAAATATCATCCATATGCATTAGGTCTTCAGACTACTATTAGTTATAAGTTTGTGCAGAAGTAAGGATATCGAATATCAATATAAAAGATTATATTTAATTCAAGTAAATTATAAAAGCTTCATAATTTCAAAAGCTTCACAACCAATGAGAGAGACTTTGTTATTAATAGGTATAATAATTAGCTGTTTAAATTCAGCTAACGCTCAAATTTCTTTTACCAATCAAACTTCTAGCCTCCTATCCGATAATACTATTTATAGTGGTTGTGCAATGGGAATAGCAGATATGAATGGCGACATGTTAGATGATATCATACGTCTGAATGACGCTAAAGACTTATCAATTCACTATCAAAAATCCGATGGGTCTATTTTTGAAGATTACATTTATGGCAATATCACTTCGATCATTCAGTGGAGTATGTGCATCGCTGATATAGATTCTAATGGCTATAATGATATTCTAGTTGGAGGATTCTTAAATGACCTTAATCTTTTGAAAGCTGATGCAAATGGAGAGTCCTATACTTACACTGAAATCTTGGATGATACTTTGTATTTGCAAGGTTCAAATTTTACTGACATTGACAATAATGGAACCATTGATTTATTTGCTTGCCATGACGTTGGACTATCAAAACCCTACTCTAACGATGGAAATGGCAATTTGACTTATGATTTAAGTCTAATAAATGCTGCTTCTACTATTCCTTCCGATAATTCTGGCAACTATGGATCTGTATGGACAGATTATGATAATGATGGTGATTTAGATATGTATTTATCAAAATGTCGAGGAGGCGTGACTAATCCACTAGATGGCAGAAGGGTGAATCAACTTTTTCAAAATGATGGAAATGGAAATTATAGTGATGTGGCTGAAGCTGCAGGATTAAGACCGCTTGGCCAAAGTTGGGCTACTGATTTTGCTGATGTAGATAATGATGGAGATCTAGACTGCTTCATAATTAATCATGACATATCGATCGGAATTTATGAAAACAATGGTGATGGTACATTTGATAATGTAACATCAACAAGTGGTATAAGTGCACAAATAGCCTCAATAAATGGTGGTATCCAATGCATGTTCAAAGATTTTGATAACGATAGCTATGTAGATTTACTAGTTACTACAAGTTCACAACACAAACTCTTTAGAAATAACGGAGATTTTACTTTTTCTCAAATAAGTGGTGCATTTCCAACTTCCTTAAAGATCCAAAGCGCAGTTGTTGGTGACCTCAATAATGATGGAGCACTTGATGTGTATGCTGGTTTTGCAAGTGGTTATAATAATACAAATTCGAATAAACCAGATAGATTATATATTAATGCTGAATCAAGCAATAATTATCTCAGAGTCCTACTTAAAGGCGATAACAATAATGTCAATGCTATAGGATCAAGAATAGAAATTTATGGTAGCTGGGGTGTTCAAGTTCGTGAAGTAAGATCAGGAGAAAGCTATGGTATCATGAATTCATTCATTTCGCATTTTGGCCTTGGGGAGTCTTCAACAGTAGATAGCCTAATTGTTAGGTGGCCCGTGGGACAAATAGATAAATTATATGATGTGGATATTAACCAAACCCTTTGTATTGAGGATACTTGCATAGATTACCTCTTGGTTGAGAATCTTGTTATTGATACAGATACTACATTCAAAGCCATTGTTCAAGTCCAGTTGGATAATGGCTTTGAATGCCATTAACAAAAGTAAAATTTGAAGCTCCGAACATTCTGATATCTTCTGATTGTGATCTTTCAGACCAATGTGAGGTAATAATAATTAATAAGAAAGGGTGCGTGAATTATTGAGAGAGAAAACAAATATGAGCACAAATAATGTGAAGAACATTAATTCTATCGCATTAGGAGCTGGATGTTTCTGGTGTTTGGAAGGTATATTCCTGTCTCTTATACACATCTGACGCTGCCGACGAAGAGGATAGTGTAGA
>CAJXUU010000487.1 GCA_913061325.1 uncultured Saprospirales bacterium
TTTAGGAAATTAGTATCTTTTCTTACTGATTTTTGGGTGGCCTAATAGGGGGAATTACCTACAACGTTGATGACATGTGGAGTCTGACCAAAGGGAGGATTCCATCATGTCTAGTGTTACTGATCGTATTTCCTTCTCCAGTTTCGCTTTTCAATCGTTCTGAAATTTGGTTCGTCTTTAATAGAGTCAAGATAATCAATCAAAATAAGAAGCTCATTATCCTCTAATTCTCCTTTATACGACTTAGGATAAATCGCATTACCATAATTCAGCTTTGATTTATGTGGAGAGTCATCAACAATTAGGATTCGTTCTAATCCGTAACCTTTTCGCTTGACTTTCTTAAGAGGTTTCACATAATAGAACTCCGTATCATTTCCTGTTTCATAGTAATCGTTTAAATGTCTCTTTTGTGTTGCTTCGTTTCGGCCCCAAGTGAATTGAATTTCAACGTTTAATGCAAGTTGATTAATTATGGAATTCACATAATCATTCCCAGCTGATGACCAGATGGCAATATCGTATGACTTTATTAGCCTTCTTACAAATTCATCCAAATTGGGTCTTTTATACACTTGATAATCAAAAACCACAAAGTCTGGGTTTCTTTCAAGTTTTTCCTTTGACGCGTATATAAGAGTTTCATCAACGTCCAATATAGCAAGCGGCCTATTATTGTTCTTCATCTTTAGGTATTAGTCGTTTTGCAATTTGGATAACTCCAATAAATATTAAAAACATAGAAACTAAAAGGCAAATCCATTTTAGGAAAAAAAAGAACAATTCATCATTAGGGCTGTAAGAGTTTGTGTCTTTATACTTTGCGAGTATCTTAATTGGAGACTCAGTAAGAAAGTAAATAACAAACAAACCAATCCCCAGGATTATTTGTATTACAGGTTTAATATGTTGGTCTTCTTTATTCATTTTTTATGATCAGTAACTATCTTTTATACGCATACAAATATATCAATATACGTAGTTTTTCCTAAAAACTATCGAGTGGACTCTCAAAACTGTCAAATGTATTCTTTGTAATGTGCATATATATCATTGTTGTCTTTATATCTTTATGCCCTAGCATTCGCTGTATATACGGCAGCGGTACACCCACATCCATATTATGAGTAGCGAAACTATGCCGCATCACGTGCGCAGTTACCTGTTTATTTATGTTTGCCTTACCTTTCGCCCGTTGGATGATCTGACGCATGCTGCTGTATGAATAGTTCTTTCCCTTCTTCGCCCCTTCGAATAGGTAGCGCACTGGTTGATATACATCAAAGTATGCCGCCATCCTATCGATTAATTTCTGACTGATGTTTACCACCCTATCCTTTTTACCTTTTGTTCCCTTAACGTGCACTTGCTTCCTGTCCCAGTATATATCTGCAAGTTGTAGATTCAATACTTCGCCGGCTCTCAGGCCACTGCCATAAAGCATATAGACGATACAAAGATGCTTAGTATTCTCGATAGACTCCAAAAATAGTCGCATCTCATTTTTACTCAATATCTTTGGGATGGTGAATGCATTCTTAGGCCTTCTGATCTCTATGAGATCCCAATTGACTTCTTTGTTCATATACTTTGACCAAAATTTCACGGCACTAACTACTATATTCAAGCCACTGTCCGACATACCGCCACCAGCGACCATTGATAAATAGGCATTTATTTTTGCCTCGTCTAACACGCCGATATCATCGACCTTATAATAATTCATAATTTTGAGTAGCATTACAATATATTGCTTGGCTGTATTAGGGCTCCTCCCCAGTCTCAAAAAAATGTTTGCATACGCTTTGAAAAAAGGCTGCTTAACTGCATCAATCTTCGACAATAAGATCTTCATCGATCTAATTTCCTTATCTACTTTTGAGGCTCCGTTTTGATGGGCAGACGACATATTGTTGATAATTGTATACCCTTTGGCCTTATATGATGCAAGTACTTCTTTTATCATTTTATCATTATATGGCACGATCCATCTTTTATAGAGTTTATCATATTGTCTTTTGCGCAGTGATTTGATGAGCACAGGACTGCTCTTGTACCCTTTCAGCTTGAATATCACCGATTGCATATATTCTGGACTGGTATACACTTCCAGCATCATTGGCTCTTCTAGATCTCTTATAGCCGCATATAGTCGAGCATAGGTTTCTTTATCGAAGTAGGTCCACCGTTTCTGGATCGCATCTAAATTATGTATACTACTCTTCAAATACCATAATTTAACCTTATTATTCCACCATGATTTTTCTAGTTTTCTTATGAATGAAATAGCATCATTATTATACGGCAATTGTATAGAAAAACCTTTAGCATTCCAGATGATCTCCAATTCAGTCTTGTGCGAATCAGATATGGACGTGTCTCCTACATCATTACCAAGGAGAGAGTTCACGTTTGACGAGCTATTCGGCTCTATGTCGACTACTGCACGATTTGATGGCAATGATTCCGTGGTGTCGATTTGTGATGGATACTTATGAGGAATATCTACTTTTTTGAAGCTCGCGTAAGCTTCACCATTGTATGGTATATAATATGCTGAGAGTGTGCGGCTAAATTTTACATGAGGTAACTTTTTGATTATATTTTTCCAGTCTTCTCTATTCCAGAACTTAAATAAAACAATTCCTTTACCTCTATGCGTAGCCTTTTGTAATTGGATATACTGGCTTATCATAATCTAAATATACAACCTACTCCGCATTAACATGCTATTTTTCTTTATTTTATTTTAAAATAGATGAAACATTGAGTCCACTCCGAAAAGTATCAATTTCTTCAAAATGAATTATTTTGGATGAGA
>CAJXUU010000488.1 GCA_913061325.1 uncultured Saprospirales bacterium
ATACGAGATTTCTGCCTGTCTCGTGGGCTCGGAGATGTGTATAAGAGACAGTAGTCTTATAGAGAAGAAACCAACCATCATTGAACAACTATTAACAGAATTAAAAAGTATATATACCACTATCGAGTTATATAATGCAGGATTTGATATAGAAATTAGCAAAGAGGATAACATAGAACTTATCTCCAACAAACTAGATGCTATACAATTCGATACTGACAAACAACTCATCTTTGATATAGAGGTAAGAAATGAAACTCTAGTTGAGTTTGGATATCAAATAGCGGGCAAGGAAAATTCTTTACTCAAGAAAGATTACAGCTCAAAAGAAGATTACCATAGAGACATACTTGAGATTATCCGAGAGGCCAAAATGGTCATAGGCCACAACATATTGGAGTTTGACATACCGTATCTCGAAGAACACTTAGATGCTGTATTCGATGATAAGACGGTATATGATACTATGCTTTGGGAGCTAGCTATCCAACCTAATCGAAAGACATATGCATTAGATACAGAACACACAGCTTTAGATGATGTAAAAAACACTTATGCTTTATACAGAAACCAGTTATTAAGGCTTAGTTTATTGGATAAGTCCATCTATCAGAGCCATCTAGAATCTCTAGGCCTAGGGAATATTTACGCAATTACTATTGATATAAGTTCAACTGAAGGAGTATTGGAAGCATTAAATATGTCATCCAATAAGTTCTTTAAAGTAGATGATAATATCACTATTGGGTCACTTGTCTACAAGAGTATTCTTGAAAAAAGCAATGAAAATACAAGGGTCTATCTAAATACTTCATTTTGGAAAGAACTTACAGAGATCAAAGAGATCAACTTTAGATTTTCAGGAGAATCGGAGTGGCTCTATGTCTTAGATGAAGCGAAGGTTTTAGGATCTGTATCTAGTAATGAATTTCTTCGTACAATATTGGTAGGAATAATTAAAGGTAGTACAAATGTATTCTGGAATTCACTGCCTAAACTCCTTCGAGTACTACTTAAGAAAAACTTGTCCTTAGAAAAAGAAAATCTATGTTCTCCTTTAGATCCTACTACTCTAGTAAGTGACATTGAAGTATATCCTTTTGACCAATTTGTTAATCGATCAAACTCATTTGAAGGAACAACAATAATTTGTACTGGTGATTCAGTTGAGAACATCTGTAAAGTTAAATTGGCAGTGTTTGATTATAATGAATTACAGGCTTTATGGGAAAGTAAATATGCATGGACAAGTTTTGCATATGGTCAATCTTATCTTCAAATAGGTGAAGTAGAAGATAAGCTAGTGGCAGGAAGCCTTGTTCAGCAATATGATCCGAGCTCAAATTATGACTACTATTGGATCGAAAAGACGATATCAAACCAATATAAATTATGGGCAACATGTTCGATTGATAAGTTAAAAAATAGAGATAGTCATAGAAATGAAGTTCTTCGGCTGGATGATCTTCTAGAGGATTATAAACTCAAAAGTAAAAATGTTTTAGTATTCCAAAATTCTGATCTAGTAAATCCAGAAGATCGGATTTTGGCTGTAAATCCAGGTACTTCACATCGAGCTCTATATTGGAATGTTATTATGCACAAGATTCAAAAAGTCGCTGACGGTTGTGCCTCAATTCTCTATTGTAAGGAATCCAAAGAAGTTAGTGATTTGAACGAAGTCTTTAAGAAATGTGGTTTTTATGTTCCATCACTAGAAGCAAGCACAAGAAGGCGAATTGAATTACTGCTTGAGTCAAACAGTAGGTATAAAATTGTTATCCTCCCATTTTATGAACTTGAGGAAAGTGTTCAATGGAGTAAAGAAAATACAATTTCATTGTTTGTAGATAGTTTTGCTCTTGAGGAACAATTCATATTTAAAGAAAAGAAACCTATTGATCGTGACGAAGAAGATGAAACAGCAAGTAATCCTGCAGATGAAATTATTTTGCAGGGTGATATTTATAAAAAGCTACATAGCTATTATAGTACCTTTAGAAACGTAGAACAACAAATTTCCAAGGGAAACCCAAATGGACAGTTATACATTCTTGATGAGAGGTTTAATGATTATCCATCCATTCGTAAGAAATATGGATTATACCAAACTAGAGTTGAAGAGATAAAAGAACTTGAGATTTTTGAACAGCAACTATCTATTTTTGAAAATTACTTTATTCGAAATAGTAATCTAGATGATCTTGACACTGATGAAGCCATTGATCAAGCAATAAGCGAAATACAAGACATATTCATAGACGGTCATAATCTAAGATCTGATCAGTTGGAATTTATAAAAAGAATTTTGCCCGCCAAAGAGGATTTGGTAGTTACACTACCAACTGGTGGAGGTAAATCTGTCTTATTTGAAGGACCTTCACTGTATAGAGGAGCATTAACAGGAAGATTAACTATCATAATTTCTCCGCTTAAGGCTTTAATGCAGGATCACTTTGAAAAGCTGAGCAAGCTTGGGTTCTTCACCAATATAGATTTTATTAATCAAGATAAAGGCTTAGAAGTACAAGATATATACAGGCGGTTGGCCGGAGGTGAACTCTTGTTTATATACATAACGCCAGAAAGATTTAAGTCAAAAGGGTTTATATCTGCCTTGAATCAAAGGATAAGAGTAGATAAACAATTAGAATATGTAGTATATGATGAGGCACACTGTATATCCCAGTGGGGCAATGAATTCAGACCGGATTATTATCGAAGTGTAAATAATATAAAGGCTTTAAGAGCATCGTGTGGGGAGCTGTCTCTTATACACATCTGACGCTGCCGACGAAGAGGATAGTGTAGATC
>CAJXUU010000489.1 GCA_913061325.1 uncultured Saprospirales bacterium
TTTCTCATTTTTAAGACGTCAACTTTTAGATCATCTTTCTTGGGTGAATCATAACGTATAATGATAAGCGGAGGACGACCGAAGGTACTGTGTTAAAATCCAAATATAATTACAATTATTTTACGATATTTGTTACTGATGAAGAAGGACTTCTGACAAGTGATTGTGCAGATGTTCATTCTGTGTAGATGGATGCTTCAAAGCTCCATCTACCTTTTCTTCACATGACGCTGTTTCAACTCTGCGAGTTGATGATGAAGAAGGTTCTTCCTCTTCATGAATATCAGATTTTATTTCATTTCCGTAGTCTTCAACATAGGATTCATTCTTTTTCCATAGTGAATACATTAGTACTAATAATCGCCTCTGGACAGCTACTAAACCTATACTTTTTACTGACTTCCCTATATTTATTCTTTCATATACTTCTTTCATCTTCGGGTTATACCTTATTGCTGTCATGGAGGGCATATACATTGTAGCGCGCAATCTGCTATTTCCTTTTTTACTGATTTTTGTTCGCCCTTTAATTGAAGTACCACTTTCTCTTTTTATAACATCGAAGCCACAATAGGATACTAACTGCCTTTGATTTTTGATCATGACAAAGCCTAGTGTTTCACCTAATGTCAATGCCACAGTTATAAATCCCACTCCTGGTATTGTCAGTAAATTCTCAACTTTAACCCAAATATCTTTGTCTGATTTTAATGTTCCTTTCATCAGTTTAAGTAGTTTCGCTAGGTCTTTCTCAATATTTTTGATCGATTTCTCATGCATTTGAACAACTTCTTTTAATGGCCCAAAACCGCAATTCATTTGCTTTAATCTATTGACTGTTTGCACCTTATCCCCTTGCAGAGATTGATACATTCTTGTCAATGATCGTAATTTCTTAAACAAAGGTAACGGTGGCACCCATTCGTGCAATATTCTCTCACAGCTCATTAATGAAATTGCACCTGCATCTATATCATCTGTCTTTGATTTTATATTTAGGCTCTTTATGAAATGTGACACTTTGTTTGGTAGAAGTACAGAAACTCGTTTGCCTAAATTATGTAAATGATAAGCTAACTCTTCATAATAAATCCCTGTGGCTTCCATCGCATAATTTACTGATACTTTCTTATCGATCTGCTTACCAACCCATTTCAAAAGTTGATTGAATCCCTTTTTATCATTTGTAAATGTTTTAGCCTCACTCAAAATTAATTCTTCGTGACTACACTCAGCTCGCTTACAAACACATGCCACAAATGTTAATTTAGCCATATCTATTCCAACACTTTGCTTTTTCCATACCATTATATTATTTTTAATCTGTTAAAAAAATATGACATTTCTTACATCGTCTTTCCTTTCGACTTACACTTGCTCGTCATGCGGCATTAAGTACTGTCCTGACTCTTTAAGAAGCTATAAATGGAAAACGGTGCTACCTTCGGTCCAGGATGATTTTCATCTCCTTTGGAAGCCTTCAACTCGTTTTCCTAGGTCATTTATCTCTAGTATATACTACAAGATAAGAACCCATTTCTATTCAGATTTCAAAGGTAAAAGGAAGTCTTACGTCATATCTACTGTTATGCACTTTTATTCTGTTTTTATCAGCTTTATAGAATGATTATCTATATTCAAAACATAAACGTTCGGAGGTAATGATGATATATCTATTGTGTTGATATTAGAATTGAGTCTTCCGCTTGACACCAGTTTTCCAACAGTTGAGAAAATCCTAAATTCTTTTTCCTTTGCTATCTTAATTTCTATCGTTAGTTGTGAATTTAGAGGATTGGGATAAACCTTGTAGTTTTCTTGCGAACTGTTATTCTCGTTTATTGAAGTTGTTGTACATCCAATTAATCCATCGATGTCGTATTTTGAAACAAATTGCCAAATCTCTTCGTTAGCATCAATCGTCATATTTCCAAAACTTCCAGGCCAATCATGTCCTCCTCCTATCACCTTTAATTCTTCCACGTAGGCACAACCTGATGCAGTAGACCAAGTATATCGCTCTACACTTGGGCTTACATTAATCATAGTTGCAGTTGCGTTGCAATTGTTTTGAGTTACCCAATATTCATGTGTTGCTGCTGCGGAAATATAATATTCTATACCGCCAAATACAATTCCATTGTATGGAGAAACCAAGTCATCCGTACCAAGTATTGTAAGAACTCCAGTGGGATGCACCGGAGAGCAAAAACTATTTGGATCGGCTTGCATGGTTCTGGCTACTGGAGCTATAGCTGCAATTCTGTTATTGAGCTTACATCCAAGTTCAAAGGTCATATCTCCTCCTAAGGAATACCCACAAGCATATATTCTGTTCTGGTCTATTTGATAATTACTAGCAATCGTATCTATCAATGAACTAAAAAAGGGCACATCATCAAAAGTACCTGGGACTTTAGGAATCCAGTTAAAAGAGTTTCCGTCACTTGGGTCAGGACGTGCTTGGGGATAAACTAGAATAAAATCAGCAGTGTCGGCAATAGGTCTCATGTCGGAAGTTACTTGCCAAGCGGAATTTGTACCACCTCCTCCATGTAAATTAAATAGCAACGGAAAATTTGTAGTTCCATCATAACTTGCAGGAATATAAATGCTATATTCTCTTGTTAAACCATCATTCTGTATAGTTTTACTAATGTATTCTTGAGCATAACTTATACTAAGAAAAGTAATGAATATTAAGAGTGAAAAAAGTCTTTTTGTTTTCATAAATGCCTTTTAAAAGATTTGCATTAATCTTTATTGATTAAAATTTTAATTATGCATAGCGGTTAGTATAAGAG
>CAJXUU010000490.1 GCA_913061325.1 uncultured Saprospirales bacterium
CTACACTATCCTCTTCGTCGGCAGCGTCAGATGTGTATAAGAGACAGCAATTAAAGAACTATATATTTGCTATCTTGAATTAGTCTAAATAGCATTAATGGGAGATATCAACAAAATGGACAACATAAAAAAAGCGGCAACAATCAGTTCTCAACTCAACCCAATTTGTATAGCTAGCTTAAATAAAGATGACAATTCTAACAAAAAATCTGTTTTAGATCTTAAAATAGGTGAAATAGGATATGTAAAGTCATTTGATAATCTTGATTGTGCTTGCAAGTTACTTACATTAGGTTTACTTCCAAAGTCAAGAGTAACTGTAGTCAGAAAATCTCCTTTAGGTGATGCACTTTACTTACAATTAGATGGCCATAAAATTGCTATTCGTAAAAATGAAGGAGCAGCCATTTTAATAGAAGAATAGAAGTAAATGGAATTGGAAAAAGAAAACTTTACGATAGCTTTAGTTGGCAATCCCAATAGTGGTAAATCTAGCTTGTTTAATTTATTAACAGGATTAAGACAATCTGTGTCTAATTTCCCAGGTGTAACTGTGGACAAAAAACTTGGGTCCATCTCTTTATCTGATGGAAGGCAAATTAAGATAGTAGACCTTCCTGGCTTATATAGTATGCACCCAAATTCTAGTGATGAGAAAGTGGTCGTTAATATATTATCAAATAAGAACGATCAGAACTACCCAGATCTAGTCGTTTATGTTGCGGATGCATCGAACCTAGAAAGGCATTTATTACTTGCTACTCAGATAGTCGACTTACAAATCCCTATGATATTTGCTCTCAATATGATTGATATCATTGAGGATCGGGTACATAAAGTAGATATCGAATCGCTTGAGAGCTATCTGGAAGTTCCTACAGTTTCAATCTCAAGTAGAAACGAAATAGGAATTGAAAATCTAAAAAATAAAATCGAAAAATTCTCTCTAAAAAATTCAAACGAATACTTAAGGTCTAGCAGAATCTATGACAATCCATCTATTTTGCACAATGCCATTGAAGATGTAAAACAAAAAACAGGGAACCAAAACGACTACCAAACTAAAATTTTACTTCACCATCATAATTGGTTACCTCACTTATCCACCGAATATAAGGAAGTCATTGAAAGGGCAGTTGCTAAAAATGAATTCGATGATATCAGAAATCAATTGGATGAAACTATGGCTAGATATGCTAGTTTTGGAGCAACGTCTAGAAAAACGATTGTGACAAATGGGCAACATCTAAGAACTAAAACCGACCTAATTGACAATGTGATAACGCATCGATTTTTTGGTCCTATGATATTTTTTGGCATAATGTTTTTCATGTTTCAAGCTATATATGCTTGGTCAGAAGCTCCGATGGATTGGATAGAGACTTTTTTCTCGTTTTCTGGAGGTATAGTAAGAGACCTGCTTCCAGCTGCATGGTATACAGACCTTATAGTAGATGGAATAATATCTGGACTTGGTGGCATCTTGATTTTCATTCCACAGATTACAATACTATTCTTATTGATCGCTATCTTAGAAGAAACTGGATATATGTCACGAGCTGTATTTATGTTTGATGGTATAATGCAAAAGTTTGGTCTTAACGGTCGAAGCATAGTCTCACTGGTATCATCCGGTGCATGTGCGATTCCCGCAATAATGGCCACGCGTACAATCAGCAGTTGGAAAGAGAGACTCAACACTATAATGGTGGCGCCCCTTATTAGTTGCAGTGCACGTATTCCTGTATATGCAGTTTTGGTAGGATTTGTGGTCCCAGATCAAATTGTCTTAGGAGTATTTAACGCTCAAGGCCTTGTATTTATGGGTTTATATCTGCTTGGCATAGTAGCTTCACTAGCCGCCGCCTTAGTCTTTAAAACAGTACTTAACGTCAAAAATGACAATTCTTTTTTGATGATCGAATTACCTCAGTATAAAAAGCCAATATGGAAAAATGCTTTTCTGACTGTAAAAGAGAAAGTAACAACATTTATTGTTGAAGCGGGTAAGGTAATATTAGTAATCTCCATTTTGCTATGGTTCTTAGCAAGCTATGGCCCTTCTACAGCTATGGATAATGCAAATATAGAAGCAACAAGTTATATCCAAAACAATAATCTATCCGATGCAGATGCTGACAACTATCTTGCAAGTAAAAAAATAGAAGCGTCATATGCTGGTCATCTGGGCAAATTCATTGAACCTGCTATAAAACCACTTGGATTTGATTGGAAAATAGGAATAGCACTATTAACTTCATTTGCAGCAAGAGAAGTTTTCGTTGGTACAATGGCTACCATTTATTCTGTAGGATCTAGTGATGATAGTGCAACAGTAAGCGAGCGAATGGAAGCCGAGATTAATCCAAATACAGGAGCAAAAGTATACACAACAGCTACATCCTTATCTTTACTGATCTTTTATGTATTTGCAATGCAGTGCATGAGTACTCTAGCGGTGGTGAAACGGGAGACAAAAAGCTGGAAATGGCCAATCATTCAATTTTTCTATATGGGGGCAATGGCATACTTAGGCAGTTTATTAACTTATCAAATCATGAGTTAAGTTAGGAAGCACATTGTTTATAATCCAAATGCAAAATATCCTCCAATTGAAATTAAGTGGGCAATTACTATTATTTACACTTAAATACATCAAACTTAACACATATGGACTTAATGTAATATAAACACTATACTTAGTGTAAAAAAAGCCACATCTAAACGCTTATGAATCTTTGGTTTTATCGGTTTACATTGTGAATTTTGTACTGTCTTACAAAGT
>CAJXUU010000491.1 GCA_913061325.1 uncultured Saprospirales bacterium
CTACACTATCCTCTTCGTCGGCAGCGTCAGATGTGTATAAGAGACAGATAAAAAATAGTGTCCCAAGTAATATGAATTTTGATAATTTTATTAGCATTAATTAATTATTTATTGATTTAATATTTCACAAATCTTTCGAATAATCTCTACGCTATTTGACTATTTGTTGACCAACATCTTCATTTTCATCCAACCTTACCGCTATTTCTGAATAAACGGTTGAAAGCCACCATAGGCCATTCTTGTAGCATCAAAAATAATCCTAGTTGGATTTATCAATGGTTCAATTAAGTTTGTTATTCTTGGGTCTGCCGCTACCCTCTCATTAGCGAGATCCCGAGTCTCACGTGAATCGAACACAATCCATCCAAGCACTATCGCTTCATCATCTTTTGCATCAAGCATTTCTGGGAAAGATCGTGTTCCTTTCAAATTTAAATCCTCACCTACATACTCAAAGTACGCCAGTGCCCCATATTCCCTCCAAATCTCTGCAATCGTTTCAGCAACACGCTTATATTCGGTTAAGTGAACTCGAGGAACAGGGAATGTGAATCCGTCTATGTAATTTGTCATGTTTGCCTTCATTTTATTCATCATCAAAATTTAGATATTTCAATTACTTTGACAATCGTCTTTTATAAACTTCTTCAAATTTATCAAGTCCAAGTGTTTCTTGTTCTTCACCTATTAAATCTGTTGAGACATAGTATTGGAGTTTTAACTCCAAATCTGTAAAACTAATAGTAACATCTTTAAATTTCTTGGGATCAAATCCACTATGTTCAAGACTATCCATGTTTCCATAAAATGCATCCCACCATAATCGTTGGTTTAGAGAAATATCTATTTTTTCATTTTCAACTGTATATATACCAGACTCGAATGCTATAAATGATGTGTCGCTAATGCTAGTTCCTTCATAAATACCCAATACTATTCTTTTGTAGATAAATTCACCCTCATTTGTAAAAGTTACTGCTATATGAGATTCGCCCCTTTCAAAAGAAGGTTCATTAGGTCCACCCCAAACTAGGTTCCTGACTGAGTGAAACCAAATTCCTTCTAATTCTCCTTGATCAGAAGATTCTTTATTGCAAGAAATTGATAGAATTATAATTGATAATAGAAATACTAATAATTTTGCATTCTTCATTGATCGTTGTTTTAAATTAGTGACAACTTTGATAATAAAAGTAGAACCAACATAGTCGTTTCTACTTCTTAAATATTGTCAAAAGTAGTTTGATCTGTCAATTATATACCAATTATACTCTTGTCCGTCACCATCATATTCGTCTATTTTATATAATGTCAATCCCATTTTTTCCGATACTTTATATGAACCAATATTATCGGCAATAGCAATTCCAATTATTGTCTCGATGCCTAATTTTTCAAAACCATATTTTATGATTTCTTTTGAAGCTTCAGTAGCTAATCCCTTTCCCCAATAATCTGGTAAAAATCTAAATCCAATATCCGTCTCATTAAATTCTGGCAAATACTTAAGTCCGGCAAATCCAATAATTTTATTTTCTGGTTTGTAAATTGCTGCCCATCTACCATATTTATACTTTTTGTAGTCCTCATACCATACATTTTTTATGAGTTCTTTTGCCTCATCAAATGACTTAATAATTTTATCTCCAGTATATTTTTGAACTTCTAAGTTAGAGCCTAATTCATAGACACTTTTATAGTCTTTTATCTTAAATTCTCTTAATATTAATCTTTCAGTTTCGATAAATCGAGTCATTTCCTGTTCTTTATAACGAATGAGAGTATCCAGCGACTTTCGACTAGAAAAGATATAAGCTTATCACTTATTGTTAAAAATAGGCTTTTCTGAGAACATATATAATGCATCGTATAAATTATAATAATTCTATGTTCAAAATACTTATTGAGCCAGTTTGTTTTTCTATACCTAATTCAATCCACCCTAACTGACTCTGATTTTTAGATAACAAATTGAACCCAATAAAGGAAATTCTTCAAAGCCAGTAAAGACAAAAAACGCAATGATAGCAAAATGGCTTGCACAGCAAACATGTCGGCTAGTGTAACAAATCAGAGATTTGTGGGCTAGCAATAGTGAATACAACGTATTCACTCACCAATAAATAAATATACTACTCTAAAAGCTTAGCTCTCAGCCACAAATGAAATATCAATTGTTACACTGAGTAATAATCGTGAGTATTTTTAACAAAGGATCGTAAAGAATAGACTAAATAATAAGCGACAATTTCAAACGTAAATGGTATTAATTACATCTTTCAAGTAATTCTTGAATTTGGGATTGGTTTCATTTTTTAAAATATTATTTATCCAAGATATTCTTTCGTGATTTATTATTTCCAATTCCCAAATACAAGGAACAATGCCGTCTCCTGATATTTTTGTAAAATCATTAGGTTTTTCTGGTCTTGTCAGAAATATATTTGTGTTCAACATATTCTTGCCTACCCACCAGTTAATCAATAAAAAAAACCTTCCGTTCCAGAATGAAGAATTAAAAACGCAATTTTATCATTAGATGAATCAAAACTATTTTTCAATTCTAGCCATTCCTGATGTTCTTTTAATACATTTCGATAGAATATTGGGTGATTAAAATCTCCAATTTTCGAAATGGTATATATTTTTACTTTCCAATCATTAATTTCGATTGTTTCTCTGAATTGAATTTTTCTCGTTTTATATTTTTCCATTCTTAATTTATTTAGTACCTGTCTCTTATACACATCTCCGAGCCCACGAGACAGGCAGAAATCTC
>CAJXUU010000492.1 GCA_913061325.1 uncultured Saprospirales bacterium
ATTCATAAATATTCCAAAAATAGGCTATTTAGAGAGGCTTCTAAGTGATATCAATATTAATGAAAAACGTATAAATCGTCCAGATCTTTATGATTCTAAAAATACAATATCCTATACAAATGTTGTTTTTACACAAGAGGAAATTAAGGCTATTCTTATTGGTAAATTAAAATATACCATAGACAACACACTTCAAATTAATTTGATAATTGAGGCCTATCATTTCTACACTGATTTCATTGCCACAGACCATCAAATAATTAGAGCTCCTATTGCTAATGATATAATCCAAAAGGATATTAGGCAACGTTTCATTTATTATTTCTGGGCTAACTTTTTGGACTTTAATGAAACATCAGGAGGAACCTCCCCATCTGACTATAGACGATACGCTCCAAATTATTTTTTATGCCAAATATTTTCAAGGTCAGTCACTTTAAATAAGCTAAAGAAGAATCCAAATGACAACGCGCTCTTTCAACAATACCAAAGGGAAGGTTGGCTATTATATTATAAATTTTTGTACCGTATAACCGAACTTTCCGCATATAGCGGTGAGTTTACGTTGGAGAGATTGGAGAAGATCAAAAAGCTCTTAAGACTTTTTATTAAGAAGGGTTATAAGCCTCTAAATCAAGAAGAATATTCTAAAATTTGGATGCCGTAAATTGAGCGTGAGGTAATCTAAAAAAAGTCAATAATTAAGTGGAAAAGGTTTATTTCGCATGAAAGAAATACAGGAATTATTAGATATTACAGCTGCCTTAAAAGAGCGATATAAAAGCAAGCTAGATTTCTCCTTAGATGGGCGTTTAGTTGGTGATATTGGTGAAGCCTTGGTCAGTGAAATGTTCGATTTAGAAATTTATGGTGGTAATAAGCATAAATATGATGGTTACCATAGACCTACTGGTAAAAAGGTTCAAATAAAGTCCAGTATGAGGTACAATTTCAGCTATCCGTTTGATGTAAACTTACAACACTTTATTGCAGTACATATTGAACCGAATGGCACATTGGAAGTCATATATAATGGTCCGGGGAAGTATATAAATAAATTTTTAAAAGATAATAATCGAAAATCCTATAGAGATATTTGGACTACAATTACGGCCAATCATTTAAGGAAATTAGATAATAAACTAAAAGACTCGGAGCGTTTACCGGCAAAATCTTGAAGTATGCAAAAACAATTTCAATACATTAAGGAGGTAGCATCACAATATCATGGTTATAATAAAAACACTGATTTGCTATATCAGGCTATCAATAATCTAGAAATTGAGCAAGTAAAAAAAATCTATGAGGATTATGCCAATCTAGAAAACGGATTAAAGCCAGTAAATCTTCTTCGTTCTGAAGTAGCGAGATTGATACTGGATGGCTCAACAATTTCTCCAGAATTAGTTGAAGACATTAAAGAAAAAATTCGCTCAAAACAATTAGAGGCGTTTAAACATTTGCCTAGTAACCTAATTGAAGAGCTAAAACAATATCCAGTAGGTAAAAGAGATATGTTTGCTAATTGGCAAAATCCTTGGAGTGTTTTTCATACATTTTTTTATAACAAATGGAACCCAACCAGAGAAACTGTTCAAAACTATCTGCAACAAATTGCCGAAGATATTATTAATGAATTGCAATTAGAGGATTACACCTATCACACTGTGGATTTTCAAGGCCCTTCCAATTTTGGACAGGATTATTGTTGGTTAGCAGTATTTCCTAATATTAAGAAAATTCACAAAAATGCTTATCAATTTTTTCTTAATATAAGTAATGTGCCCGAAACTGGAAGAATTGCGGGCCACGATATAAAACACCCGGAAGTAAACGTACTTCAAAGAATTCAAACCTATAGCGAGGTAATAAACATATTAAAATCTCAGAAGTCAGAAATAGTTAAGCTTAATAAAGAAGCTAGAAATTACTTTAAATTCTCACCAGGAAGTCAAGCTTCTGAATGGGAAGAATTCTACGACGAAAGTATTATAGCTATTGATTATAAAAACCTACCTATAGGGGATATTTCTCAAATAACTAGCTTGCAACAACTTAATATAGCAGCAGGTCTGGAAGAAAATAGTAAATCCAATCAACCATGGAACTTATGGTTCTTCAAATCCGCAAACATAGGAGATGTTGTATTTGTAAATAAAGGTATAAACACTTGTTTAGGTATTGGAGTAATTGATGGGGAATACTACTATTCGCCAGTTGGAGAATATAAACATCGCCGAAGAATAAATTGGTTAACTAATAAAGTATACCAATACAAAACGGGCAGTCTAAAAGGATATAAAAGTCTATTTAGGCCAGACACCTTTAGCCCCACTAAAATATGGAGTTTTTTATTGGACGAATATATTCGTCTTTATCCAGAATTAGGTGAAATCTTCATCGAACATAATCTTGTTTTCGAATCTACACAAGCGAATAATACGGTTAATGAACCTAACCAAGAATTTGGAGAAGAATTGGAAAACGAAGAACCCCTCAACTTTTGGTGGTTAAACTCAAACCCGAAGATCTGGAGCATTTCCAACCACAGTGAAGGTGATAAACAAACCTATACTACTCATAATCAGAAAGGCAATAAAAGACGAATTTATAAATACTTTGAGCAAACCAAACCTGGAGATCTTATAATAGGCTACGAGAGTTCACCAACTAAACAAAT
This sequence comes from uncultured Saprospirales bacterium, assembly GCA_913061325.1. GTDB lineage: Bacteria > Bacteroidota > Bacteroidia > Chitinophagales > Saprospiraceae > CAJXUU01. The sequence continues at coordinate 2,681 of CAJXUU010000492.1, forward strand.
TAAGGCTATCTATGAGGTCACAAGAGGAATTCATCTGTCTCTTATACACATCTCCGAGCCCACGAGACAGGCAGAAATCTCGT
>CAJXUU010000493.1 GCA_913061325.1 uncultured Saprospirales bacterium
CGAGATTTCTGCCTGTCTCGTGGGCTCGGAGATGTGTATAAGAGACAGAGATTAAACACATTGGGTAATGTTTACTCTCTTCTTTGGTTTAAGCTCTTCATTTTTTACCTTGTTGGTAGATTATGAACGAGATTACTTAAGAAAAACACTATTAGTTTGTTTAAAGTTCGTTTTTTGGCACGAACTATGTGGCAAACATAAACCTTTTTATTACATATGACAACTTTTTATTATGTTTAATTGTTTGAATGTGTTTAAGATAACTAAAAAATGGCGCAAAATGGGTGTAAATAAAAGACTCTCTGATCTCCGAACAATGATGCAAAATAAGGGTATGGATGCCTATATCGTCCCTTCAAATGATGTGCATCAAAGTGAATATGTAGCTAAACATTGGAATTGTAGGGAGTGGATTAGCGGATTCACTGGTTCTGCTGGTTTGGTTGTTGTTACTGCCGATCATGCTGGTTTATGGACAGATTCTAGATATTTTTTGCAGGGAGAAATGGAAATAGCAGATACTGAAATCAAGCTACACAAACCAAAAGATAGATTTGCCCCCGAGCATATAACATGGCTCAATGAAAATTTACCAAAAGGAGCCGTTGTAGGTATGGATGGAGATCTGTGTACAATAGAACAATTCAATAAATATTCTGAGCTGCTAAAAAGTACAGATAAGGAGTTTAATATATCTCATGATCTTTTTGATGACATCTGGCATGACCGATCAGATATACCGCTTGATAAAATTTATGAACACGATGTAAAGTTTGCTGGAAAATCAAGAGTTGAAAAGATCACAGAGATAAGAGAAGAGATGGAGGCCCAAAGTGTGGACCAACATCTAGTAACGACCCTTGATGATATTGCTTGGGTTTTCAATATAAGAGGCCGTGACGTAGAGTTCAACCCTGTGACAGTAGCTTTTGCTATTATATCCTTAGAATCCACAACTTTATTCATAGATAATAAAAAAGTGCCTCCAGAATTGAAAACAATCCTCGAGTCAGACGGCATCACTATAAAATCATATGGGTCTATTCTCGGTTCTCTCGCTGACCTAAAAGAATCCGACAGGGTTCTTATTGATAGATCTGCTACTAGTGTCAACCTGTATAATGCTATAAACTGTGAGATAATCGATGGGGCAACCATTTCTACCTTAATGAAAAGTATCAAAAACGAAGTAGAAATTCAGCATACCAGAGAAGTTATGGCAAAAGATGGAGCAGCAATTGCAAAAACTTTCTACTGGCTAGAACAACAATTAAAAAATGATAACAAAGTAACCGAAGCAGACGTTGCAGACAAACTAGCCGAGAATAGATCCCAAATGGCTGATTATGTAGGAGAAAGCTTTCCTGCGATCGTAGGATATAAGGGCAATGGGGCTATCATCCACTATAGGGCGATGCATGACACCTGCAAAAAACTAAAAGATGAAGGCATTTTGCTCGTAGATAGCGGTGGTCAATATCTCAATGGAACAACAGATATTACGAGAACTATTGCATTGGGTGTGCCGAGCAAGGAAGAAAAAAGAAATTTTACTCTGGTCCTTCAAGGTAATATTGCTCTAAGTAAGAGCACATTTCCAAAAGGTACGACCGGGTTACAACTAGATATTCTTGCAAGAATGTTTCTCTGGAACCAAGGTCTGAATTATGGCCACGGAACAGGACATGGTGTAGGATTTTTTCTTAATGTGCACGAGGGTCCTCAAGGGTTCACGGGCTTAAGTTCAATACGAGGAAGAGAGCCCTTTCAACCGGGCATGATTACTTCTAACGAACCTGGATATTATAAGGAAGAAGAATACGGAATAAGGGTTGAAAATTTAATGGTAACCGTCCCATCTGAGTATGACGGTTTCTTAGAGTTCGAGACCGTAACACTATATCCTATGGATCTCAACATGATTGATGAAGCTATTTTCTCCAAGAAAGAAAAAGCATGGTTAAATAAATATCACTATCATGTTCTCAAAATAGTAGAGCCTTATTTAGAAGGAGATGTCAAGAGTTGGTTTGAGCTGAAATGCAGACCTATAAATTAAGTTCACATAAAATAATATTATGGCAACCATACAAGATGTATACAACCATCTACACAGCATAGCACCATTCCAATATCAAGAAAAATATGACAATGCTGGTCTAATCGTGGGTAACCCCAATAGTAAAGTCAATGGGGTTGTAACATGCCTCGACAGTACAGAAGCTGTGATAGATGAAGCAATCGCGTTAGGAGCAAATCTTGTCGTTGCCCATCACCCGATCGTTTTTCGTGGACTAAAACGATTTACGGGTAGTGATTATATTGAAAAGACAGTCATCAAGGCAATCAAAAACGATATCGCCATAATAGCTATACATACAAATCTGGATAATGTCATTAATCATGGTGTAAACGAGAGAATAGCACAACAAATAGGTTTGACTAATATTAAGCCACTAGCCGTGAAGTCAGAAATTGACCAATCAAATGGAGCTGTTGGTTCCGGAGTAATTGGAGAGTTAGAAAATGCTGAAGAAGAACATCTATTTTTAAAAAATCTTAAAACTAGAATGAATGCTCAAATGATAAAGCATACAAACCTTCTTGGCCGGCCTATAAAAAATGTGGCGGTTTGTGGGGGTGTAGGTGGCTTTCTTCTGAATGATGCTATAAAGGCTGGAGCAGACATTTTTATTACCTCTGACTATAAATACTGTCTCTTATACACATCTCCGAGCCCACGAGACAGGCAGAAATC
>CAJXUU010000494.1 GCA_913061325.1 uncultured Saprospirales bacterium
ACGAGATTTCTGCCTGTCTCGTGGGCTCGGAGATGTGTATAAGAGACAGGTAAAACGAATAGTTAAGGAATAACGTGTGGTAACAATGTATATAAAAAATAGGCGAAATAGCAGTAATATCAAGGCTTATGGCTCGTATCAAACTTGGCGCTTACCCGAAAGTTTAGTGCTTCAGAATCGCCTACTTTTCATATACGAGACGTTGTACGCAAGCCAAAACAAATATTCTACAATGAAACAAACATTAATAATAACATTCTTATTTCTTGGAATAAATGCATATTCCCAAGAATTGGAAAATCCAATAATTGACAGGATCGACAGTCAGATTGAGAAATATATCGATGGAATTTCGCCGGGAATGGCAGTCGGAATTGTAAAGGATGGAGCAACTGTATTCGAAAAGTATATTGGTTATTCAAACCTTGAACACGAAATAAAAATAGACAAAAATACAAGTTTCAATATAGCCTCAAATGCCAAACAATTTACCGCTTTGTGCATATTGAGACTAATTGAGCAGGACAAATTAGCCTTAGATGATAATATCAGAAAATATTTACCCGAATTATATAAAGAAATTGGATACAAAATTACTGTATCAAATCTATTGACACATACAAGTGGAATTAGAGACGTTTACGGTTTATGGGCATTGAAAGGTAAAGATTGGTATGAACTTTTTATAGATAACGATGATGCAATCGAACTTTTACAATCTCAAACAGACTTGAATTTTGAGCCAGGAAAAGAGTATCTATACAGCAACTCTAACTATATACTTCTTACAGAAATCGTTGAAAAAGTTACCGGCATTAAATTCAAAGATTTTTCTAATTCATTGTTTACAGAATTGGGAATGGAAAATTCATCATTTCTCACCAATTATATGGCCATAATTCCAAATAAGGCAAGACCTTACGGTAATTGGAATGGTTGGCGAGAATATCCAATAGTAACAGAATTAAATGGAGATGGTGGTTTATTCACAACTTTGGAAGACCAATTAAAATGGGAGCAAATTATTCAACAAAATAATGGTAAATACCTATCAACTTCAATAATCGACCAAAGCCAATCGACAATAGAAAATGTATATTTTGACAACTACGGCTATGGATTAATGTTCGGCAAATATGAAGGTATAGATTACACCTATCACGATGGTAGCACAGGAGCATATAAAGCGACATTTTTTCGATTTATTGATAAAAATTTATCTATAATCATAATGTCTAATAATGACAATGTACCTACTAATTATCTAGCACAACAATTGACAGATATTGTTTTTGAATTAGACATAAATAATGATAAATACCCTTCAGTTCCTAAGAAAACGGAAAGACTGAAAAATTTCAAAAGTGTTATAGGTAATTATCAAAACGTTGATGGGACGATAATAAAGATAAGTGAAAAAGATGGTTCTTTATTTCGAGAGATTTATCAACGAGAACCAGTAAAAATGATAAACGAAAAACAAAGCTTGTTTCATTATGAGACAAACGATAAGCTTAAAATGAATTTTTCGAATATTGGGAAAGAGCAACAAAAGTTGACTTTATATTTAGCTACTCAAGAACCAAGCGTTTATCATAAATTACCAACAGATGAAATAGAAAATGGTTATGTTACGAGCTTAAACGGAACCTATTTCAATGAAGAAACTGATACAGAGATTGTAATTGAACACGTCAAAGATGCTAATTACAACATTATCAAAAATGGAAGAAAACGAGATGGAAAACTCATTACAAAAGACTATCTAAGAATGATGAGTTCGTACAAAATTCGAGTCATTAGAGATAAAAAAGGAAGTATACAAGGGTTAAACGTTGAAAACGGCAGAATTAAAAATGTGATTTTCAAAAAACAATCTGTCTAAACATAAAGATTGCGAAAAGGCCAGCGTACAACAACGTATATAAAAAATAGCAGTTTAATCGCTTAAACGAAACAAAATGAATAATTTAAAGGTCATTACCAAACTGAAAATTAGTGCATAAAACCCGCTACTTTTCATATACAAGACCGTTGTGGCTAATTTAATAAGCTGTTGTACTAGAATTTTATGACTAAAAATAAAAAGACGTTAATAATTAGAATCCTATTGTTTGGTGGAACAGCAATCTCAATGTTTTTTGTGCCATGGATTTTGGTAAAGGCATGGATATTACCACTACCTGATACAATTCAAGAACAAATAGATCAAGCCATTGGACATGGATTTGATGGAATGATAGTTTATGTAGACCAGACAGGGAATCCACCAGCTTTTTACTCAGGTGGTTGGAAAGATAGACAGAATAAAATACCAGCCGACCCAAATTCACTATTCAAAATTGCCAGTATTAGCAAATTATATACTGCTGTAGCTGTCACTAAATTGGTCAAAGAAAAGCGTTTGTCTTTTGATAAACCGCTAACGGATTACCTACCAGAACTAAAAGGAAGAATAGAAAATGCCCAAGAAATCACTTTGAAAATGATGATTCAACATCGGTCAGGTATTCCTAATTTTACAGATAATCCCGCGTACTGGCTTGACGAACAGGGAAATGGCCAAAATGCCCTCGACTTTGCCCTAGATCTACCTGCCAGCTTTGACCCAAATCAAGGATATGAATATTCCAACACCAATTATTTATTGCTTCGCAGGATAATGGACGATGTCTTAGGATACAACCATAACGATTATATCTGTCTCTTATACACATCTCCGAGCCCACGAGACAGGCAGAAATCTC
>CAJXUU010000495.1 GCA_913061325.1 uncultured Saprospirales bacterium
AGATAGCACCCTTTTTACTTAACCACCAAACTTTATAGTAAGAAATATTCAAAAAGGAAATTCTTTTTTTTGACCGTATTATAGTGCAATGGTTTACAGCATTTTAGGTAATAATAAATTTATAATAAGTGTGGAAATCTATAGGCAAAAATAAGCTTAGAAGAATTCTATAAGACGAAATATATTAAAATGTTGTCGTGTATTATAGATTTCACTTAATCCAAAAAGAGCACATTCAATAATAATGAGCGGGCACAACAAGTGCAGTAAAACCCAGTATAAGGGTTAATTATTACCAACAGATTGCTTTTGCTTTTACTAATCGGCATAAAAGTGTCTTGCAGGTTTCTTCAATTAAGTATTTCTGTAACAAACAATAGTCAAACAAATTAATCCAATCATTGTACAGACTTATATCAAATTAAAGTAATTCGCAGAATTATTGATGACCTCATCAAATCATCTATTATTGTCCCGTACTATAATCGTTTTACACAATAAGTAGTACTAAGAATAGAGACTTAAAAATCAATTATGAAAGAAGGACAAAAAAGGATTACAATGAGTCCTTTAAATTACAAGTTGTGATAAAAAGTAGTGTGGAGTTTAAGGAATATCCACGAAAGTAAACTGGATGGGAAATATGGAAATTTGATTGGGAAAAGAAAAGTAGAATAAGTCCTTGCATACCAAATATGAGCATACGGATAAAATCTACCATATTTGTCATAATCTTGGATATAGCTAAAAAGGAGTACAATATCCTATTCAAAAATCTTCTTAGTCGAACAATTCAGCAAAGAACAAGAAATAAGTAGCTCAAAAAATACAATTGATAAATACTAAATTATAGCTAAAGCTGTAATATCTTATATTACCATAGACAAGTATGAGTAGAAATAGATAAAACAAACGGTTTCAAAACCATTCGTAATCTGCAAGGCTTGTTTTATGCCAAAAGTGAAATAGTTATGATCATAACCCTATAGACAATTTAATAAACAGGGTTCTTGAATTACTATAAGGGTTGTATAGGATCAAGATGAAAAGCAGGTTGGCTAGGCATATGTCATAGTTAATCTGTATAGAAGCCCATGTTTCTAACTCCTCTAAACTATCTTCTCAAGGCTTTGACTTTAACATTAAAAGACTCAGTTGAAGCGTTAGTACTTCTATTATTAAAGAAGTTTAGGATCTGCACATAATTGTACAGGATTGTATTTTCGATTACGCTGAAAGATTTGAATTGTGCGCTTTCTACAGCGTTGTACCAGAGGGCTAATTTCTTGTAAGCTATTTCTTTAGTAACTTTTCTATCAAACAATCGAGACAACTTCTGACTCAAGTTGTAAGCTTTTTCTATTTGTGGATATCCTTCAAACAAGAGCTCCGCTCTTTGTACTTGGCTTGGAATCCCTTTTCTCTACTCTTGAATAGTAAGTATCTACTTCTAGCTAATAGTTGTTTTGTTGCGTCACCATTTGCCAAAATATCAGGGGTAAAGGTGCGATCCATTTCCTTGGCTAATTCACGTTCTGTGTTTTCTTGATCTATAGCTTCCTATCTGTATTTTATGCGTTGTTCTTGCACGTCATCTGAACCTATTTTTTGTACATGAAATCGATCGGAGCCTATTACAGCATTAGGAAAACTTCATTTAGCTACCAACTTCATCGTTGGTATTAGATCAATGGTGATTTCTTCTACATTATTTATAATTTCCTCAGGAAGCTCACCTAGGATATCGATCACGTTCTTACTGACCGTGCCTTTAACCATCACGCCATAAGCCCCTTTCCTATCTTTTGCCGTTCTATTGGTAACCATAGTGTATAACTCAACTTGAGACAAGCTGGTTTCATCCCATACTTAAATGAGAAGCAATATTTTCTGGAAACAGCAACCATTGATCAGAATGCGACCTCTGTGACCATTGTTTAAGATCACTTAAGTACAGAACTACTATACCTGCAACTGTTTACCATCTACTCCATATAAAGAACCTAATAGCTTACAGCTAATCAGAGTAGTATATATTAAGTCCTTTTAATAAAGCGGCGAACTCTTCAGTTTTCCGTGTACCTGTTGCTACTAGCTTATATTTCTTTGATATGGCTTTTTCCTCATTTTTGATAAGCCGTTTCCTTCTTCTGATCCTACAGGTAGTAGCTTTTCTTCTTAATGAAAAATCAGTTACAGACACCGCATCATAAATTCCCTTTGATTCTAATTCTGAAAAGCTATAGCCTTGAGGGGGACTCAACTTTTCATCCAAGTTAAAAATGTATCCAGTTGCAGTTCTTTCATAGTTCACCACTTCAAATATTTCCAGTAGCTTATCAGGAAACATCAATTCCATGAGCTCTTTTTCCATAAGTCAAAACAACTCATTTTTTAAGGAAATTTATAATTCTCCTTTCGATTTTCGTCTTGATCCCAGATTTTCTCTATAAGTAAGTGATTTTATTAACGTGTTTGGAACAAAGTGGCTGTTTGATGAAGGACTTGGTATTGGTTAACCATATATGCAACAAAAAAAGGATCCATACAAATTAATCTAGAGTATTACGATAGCAATCTCGTTGCCATATATAACAAATGCGATAGCAATTGTGGGCTTTGGACTTATCACAGTTACGTAAAACAAAAAGAGCCCATTCAAATTAATCGAGTGTTTGCGTAAGCAAACACGCTGCTCAGTTTAGGGAATGCTTGCATTCCTATGCTGGGGGTGTCG
>CAJXUU010000496.1 GCA_913061325.1 uncultured Saprospirales bacterium
ACTATCCTCTTCGTCGGCAGCGTCAGATGTGTATAAGAGACAGATATATTTCCATTCACTCAGTTCATGAAGACACTTACTATAAGTTGTTTTTGACTTTACTTTTGATATCTGCATGAGATCAGATCTAGCTGCCGAGAAAGTGTTTTGAAACCTATTGCTATTCCAAAATTGAAACAATGCCATGTACAAACTGATGTGATAAGGCGATAATCTATCATCGTCATAAACCTTCTTGAAAAAAGCTATTTGATGTTGGATATAGTTTACGTTTGCCATTAATTAAATACTGTTATTTACTGTGCAATCTTGAATTACTTGTACGATATGGTCATAGTCATAAAGTATGATTCCACCAACTTTGGAAAACTGGAGAGTTCCATTAATACGAAGGTTGGCAAGTGTTCCTGCAGATATTCCTAGTAGATCTCGTACTTCTGGTGATTTCATCCATCGTTTCTTATTGGAAGGATTGAGAGGAGAAGAAAGGATCTTTTTGATATCATCAAGAAGATCACTTTTGAATTCTCGAAGATCGTCTGTTGTTATTAGTTCAGCCGGCATGATTAATATTTTAAATGATTAGATAAAAACACTGCGGAGCAATATTGATGATGCCTTTGCACTATCAAGAAACTACTATCGGTCACAATAAATAAGAACTATGCTCCGTCAGTGTCATTTGACTTTGATAGTGTAAATCTGGGGTGTTTTGTTGGATATTCTTCCCAAGGTCGACCCAAGTTGGGTCATTTTTATTTTGGTTGATTTTGGCAGGTATTTGGCGTTTAAGTAGGTGTTTTGAGAGAATATTGGTTGTAAATCATGTACTATTTGTCGTTTTTGTGAGAATTCCCTGCTTACCCAAGTTGGTAGTTTTGGAACAGGTACAAACTAGATAACATAACTGACAATCAATCAAGTACGATATATTACATAAGTAAGAGTAGTAAAGTCTGGTCACCTTCAGATCAAATTTTGTGCTATTCGGTGTGGATTACAAACAGTTTTGTGTTTTTGTTAAGTAAAAGGACGAGTTTTCCACATTTCAATACTTCCCAAAATCTCCTTAAAGTGATTTTTAAGGAGTGTTGAAATGTGAGTAAACTAGAATTACTAAACTGAAAGGTTAGAATTCTTCCTTTATGCAAGTGATAATTGCAACGTAAGAATGCTTGTAAAGCCATGTCACTTGTTACATTTCGTTTTCATTAAGCTACAGATTTTCGATTATTTATTCTACTCTTTAAATACAAATAACTAGCTACTCCTCCAAGTATCCTAGCATTGACCATAAACCAACTTATAAGGCATCTACTAAATTCCGCTAGTTCACATTCTTTCCTGTGTCTTCTATTCATTAAAAGTTTTAATACTTGCAAGATCTGTGGCTTGAAATCTATCTCGTTTATCTTCATCAATTTCAAGAATTTATTTTTGTAATCCTGACTTGAATAATACTGGTTGTTATTATCGAAAACTATTTCTTCCAACAATTCTTTTCTTCTATTTCTAAGATGTGTACAATCGAGTCCAACTGCTTTAATTGTCTCTTTCCCTTTGCTAGACTTACTATAAATATTACCAAATTCATCAAATACAAAGTGTTTCTGACAATTTCGTTCTATTGGAAACAAAGGTATCTCATTTTTTCCTTTCAAATGATCGCAATGAATGGCCTTGTCCGTTTTTCTTTTCACATTTCCATCACAACTCAAAATCAAATTGTAATAGTCGAATATTAATGCAGGATATTCAGTCCTAGGGTGCAGATGCTCAATAGGACTAGTATAATCATCAGCTACAATTCTGTTACAATATCCACATTCAAAACTTTGTTCATTAGCTAAAAATGTTCTTAATTCTGATTTTGAGTAATAATAGACCTCTGTTTCTCTTTGAGACAAAGGCATTTCCTTTGATGGCAGATCAATCCACTTTTTGGGTAAATTCTTCTCCTTGAGCATCCACATTTGAAAATCTTTCGGTGGTAATGTCTTTTTTATCCACTTCATTTTTTCAACATTTTCATCTTCAAATCGAGTCTAGACAATATTGGATCACTCTCACTTAATTCATTTCTCAACTCCTTATAAAGTTGTATGGAATCAGTAGTTACATCACCATCAAGTGCTAAATTTTCTAACAGTTTATCTAATTTGATTTGAATCTCAAAAGGTCTTCTATTTACGTACATTAATTCTTCAAGAATAGAGTTAGTATCTCGTCCAAATGGATTTAGCCCCGTCGTTGTGTAATTGTTATTAGTGAGAATTATTATGTCTTCATCCTTCAGCGTACTTAGGACTTGAGGCGAATGTGTTGAAAAAATAAATTGAAGGTTAGGAAAAGTATGATCTAAAGAGCCAATAATTTCCCTTTGCCATTTTGGATGGAGATGTAAATCAATTTCATCAATTAATATTATACCAATACCTTCAAGTGTATTTATGCTGTAATTATTTGCAATTGATAGCCTCCTAGCAATATCTCCTACTTGATAAATAATAGATTTTTCACCTGAAGATAAATTCCTGAGTTTTATCCATTTATTATTTTTAAAGATTTCAATTCGATATTTGTCAGAAAGGTATTTTGCTGTTGGATTAGACATTTCAACTCTTATTTCAGAAGCTAATACTTTATGAAATGAAGTCAAGAATTTAAGGATAGCCTTATCCACATAATTAAGATTATGCTTATAGTCTGGATCTTTTTCTAATTCAATGTGTACGGC
>CAJXUU010000497.1 GCA_913061325.1 uncultured Saprospirales bacterium
GGCTCGGAGATGTGTATAAGAGACAGCCTAATGAATTAATGAAAGGAATCCATGATCGGATGCCAGCCATTCTCACTCAAGAACAAGAAAAACTTTGGATCGATAATGACTTAACGGCGGAAGACGCTGTTTCTCTTATTCAGCCATATCCAAGTGATCTGATGCTAGCTTATAAGGTAGACAGCCGAGTAGGTAAAGTTTCAGAAAATGATGCTAGACTTATCGAACCTATAGATGATAGACCAGAACTGCTACAAGGGAGTTTGTTTTAGAGGAAGATTACAATTTTCTCAACCATATATTCTTATATCTCACAAAATTATCATGATCTTGAATTACCAATGAATCATCACCATGAGCGATTACTTTTGGTGGACCTATGTATTCTGTTGTTCCTTCTATTTCTACATGATCCTGAATCAACACTCCATTGTGAAATGCTGTCATAGTCCCTTTTTTAGTCATTTTTCCATTTGAGTCGAATCGAGGTGCATGAAAAATAATATCATAAGCATTCCATTCCATTGATTGACGAGTGGCATTGACTAGCGGTGGACTTTGCTTATATATTGCTCCTGCCTGACCATTAGAATATGTTCTATTTTTATAACTATTGAGGATTTGTATTTCATATTTATTTTGGAAGAATATACCGCTATTCCCTTTTCCTTGACCTTGCTTTTGGGGCTCAAATGGTGTGCTCCATTCGATATGTAGTTGGCAATCTCCAAATTTTTCTTTGGTTTTGATTGTTCCAGTTCCAGGCTTGCAAGTCATGATTCCTTCCTCGACCGTCCACTGGTTAGGAGTGCCATCGTAATGCGTCCATTGTAGGCCACTGTTAGCTTCTAACAATACTATAGCATCAGAAGGCGGGTGGTCATTTGTGATCCCCGCAGAAACAACCTTTGGTTCTGGCTCCCAAACTTCAGTTAATTTTGGATCTGTTATCTCTTGACTATAAATTGAAGTTGCTGTGAAAAAACTAAAAAGGAATATTGATAACAATCTAAATTTCATATTGACATATTTTTAAGAAGTTGGAAGATAAGAAAGCAAAACTGGGTATGATAGAATTAGCATAAAATATTAACAAACAAGATTCATGAATCTACACAATCCTCACATTATGTTATATTTGCCATATGCAGAGTTATACTATTAAGCTCAAACATTTCGAAGGTCCATTTGACCTTTTACTTTTCTTTATCGAGAGAGATGAGATTGATATTGACGATATCCCAATTGCCACTATTACTGATGATTTTTTGGCTTATATTAAAGAACTAGAAAGTCTAAATATTGATGTGGCAAGCGAGTTCATATTGGTGGCTGCTACTCTCATGCGTATCAAAGCTAAGTTGCTTATCCCAAGAAAAGAGATAGACGAGTTGGGCAATGAAATCGATCCAAGAGAAGAATTGACTCAACGCCTATTAGAATACAAAAAGTATAAGGATATCCTCGATGAAATGCGCACGATGGAGGAGGGGAGAAGTACTAAATTTAACAGAGGGAATATTAGTTCTGAGATGCGTGATATAGCAACAAGAGCTCTCGTTGATGTTGAGTTGGAGTCATTGACATTATATAGACTATTATCCACTTTTCAACGATTGATGGAAGATCATCAAATTAGAGGCGCGAAAACAGTACACACAATCGTAAAGTATAATTATACAATTGAAGATCAGCAAAAATCAATTCTTAGTAAATTAGAAAAAAAAGGTAAGCTAGACTTTAAAGGGCTATTTGAAGGATTAGAAAATCGTATACATGCGATTGTTACATTTCTAGGATTACTAGAGCTTCTTAATCTTCAAAGAGTGAATGTAACACAAGGTGAAGGCATAAATAATTTTTGGATATCTTCTATAGAATCTTAACATGTCGGATATCAAACGCATATTTATCAGCCGAAAATTGACTAATGATTCGCCTATTCGAATAGTTGCGAAAGGTCATAATATCACAGACCAAAGTCTTATCCAGTTTTCAGCATTAAAGTTTAATGCTCCTGAAGCGGACTGGGTCTTTTTTTATAGCAGAAATGCTGTGCGATTTTTCTTTGAAGAGACTAATTTGGAATTGTACCCCTATCAATATGCTTGTTTGAGTGATGGAACAGCTGATGAATTGAATAAATACGTATTAGATATTTCTTTTGTTGGAAATGGAAAGCCTAATGAAGTCGCTCTACAGTTTCAAGAAATAAGAAAACCCAACGAATCAGTCTGCTTTATACGAGCCAATAATTCATTAGACAGTATCCATAATCTTCTAAAATCAGAGAACACATTTTCTATCCCAGTATATAATAATCAACCTATCAAAGATGTTCCAATCGAAGACTTTGATATCCTTATTTTCACGAGTCCTATGAATGTGAATGTTTGGTTTTCTGCAAATGAGTATAAAGATCAATCTATTATAGTAATAGGGAATACGACTGAGTTAACGGTCAGGAAGTTTACGGGTAAGAATATTATGGTTGCGGATCAACCATCTGAAGAAGCAATAGCTGTCTTGCTAAACGAATTACTTTAATATCAATAATAGTTTTTTATACTATTTTAAATTGGAATCTGAAAGTGATAGTGGTGGAGCCAATGGAATCGCGTCTACCGTTTGACTATCAATGTTATGAACTCCAAATAATGTATTCCTGTCTCTTATACACATCTCCGAGC
>CAJXUU010000498.1 GCA_913061325.1 uncultured Saprospirales bacterium
GCTCGGAGATGTGTATAAGAGACAGTTTATATAGTCTGTTAAAATCAAATTATAATCCTTTTGACTTAGCGGGCTATTTGAAAATAGAGCTACTTCTACCAGTGCTTTGGTCTCTGATTCTGGCAATACATATAAAAACCTAGTATCGCCTTTCTGATCAATTCTAAAATCCATGAATGTTGCACATGATGGATCAAAAGTCGGCTTATCGGTTTCTATAACAAAACCTTTAAAATGTTGATCAACATAAATGTGCTCTTTCATATCGAGCATTTCTACAGACGGGTAACTCTTAAAAACTATATCGGCCGAATAAGATTTTTTACTGGTTTTTACTATTGCTTTATCATTTGATTCGTCTACTGATAATATATTATCCTTGATAAATGTAAAATTTTTAGCTTGCTCGATAAATGGTATTGTATGATTATAAAAATCCAATCCCGAGATCATTTTATATTTGTATGGATTTATATTCTGTCTTTTATTTAGCGTTTCAGAATAAAATTGAATTTCATCCCATCTTTTTTTAACTATGGAATCAAAATATCCTTCGCCAATTTCCCAAAAACACCATGTACGATCATTTTTATTCTTTTCTTCTTTATCAATAATTGCAATTGATTTATCATCAAAATACCTATCACTAGCCATTCTATGTGCAAGACTTAGTCCTGCAGCACCTCCTCCCAAAATAATATAATCAAAATGCATATCACTTTTCATTTCAATAGAACAAGATAGAATCAAAATTGGTTTTTGAGATTATCTTCACACCATAATTGTAATTCATCATTATGACATATAAGGACGTTCAGGAATTTCTATTTAGTCAATTGCCAATGTATCAAAGGCAAGGCATATCTGCATTCAAAAAAAACTTAGATAATATTATTGCACTCTGTGAGCTACTGGATAACCCACAAGATAAATTTAGATCCATTCATATAGCAGGCACAAATGGTAAAGGATCAACTTCTCATATGATTGCTGCCGGTCTTCAAGCAAATGGATATAGAGTAGGATTATATACCTCGCCACATTATAAAGACTACAGAGAACGAATCAAGATTAATGGAGAATTAATATCAGAAGAGGCCGTGATTAGTTTTGTCGAAGATCACAAAGAAGATTTTATAAGAATCCAACCATCTTTCTTCGAAATTACTGTAGCTATGGCGTTTGCACATTTCGCAAATCAGAATGTAGATATTGCTATTATAGAGACTGGCTTAGGAGGTAGACTAGACAGTACTAATATTATAACTCCTATACTATCTATTATAACTAATATAAGCCTCGATCATCAAGCTATGCTTGGCAATACTTTAGAACAAATAGCAGGTGAAAAAGCTGGAATTATAAAAAGTAAAATTCCAGTTGTAATCGGTGAATATCAAGATGAAATAAATCATGTATTTGCCCGTAAAACAAATGAAAGTGAGAGCGAAATTTATCAAGCAGATCTATCATCAAAAATAGTACAGACAAATAACGGAAAGTATGTTTTTCAAATAAATGAAAGTGATTGGAAAATAGATTTTAAAACGACAATGACTAGCCCGTTTCAGTTAAAAAATCTAGTGACAGCTTTGTTTTCTCTTTGGACCCTAAAAGAGCATTTTCAACTTGATCCTATCAAAATTGCTTTTGGGTTAGAAAACATAAATCGGCTCACTTACTATATAGGAAGATGGATGATCATTCAGCATGAACCCTTAGTTATATTTGATAGTGCACATAACGAGGCAGGCATCACTCACCTAGTAGAAGAAATTGAAAATAATAAGTACCAAAAGATACACTTTGTATTTGGTACAGCAGCTGACAAAGATCTTGACACAATTCTATCTATTCTACCGAAGGATGCAATCTATTACTTTGCAAAAGCAGACATTCCAAGAGGCATGACAACTGATGTACTTCAAGATATAGCATCACAGAATGGTCTAAAAGGACTAGAATATCCATCGGTAGCTGCGGCATATAGAAATGCCCTCAGCTCGGCTAATAAAGATGATATTGTGATTGTTGCTGGTAGTATTTTTGTCGTTGCCGAAGTATTATAGCTTTGGAATGATGCATTAATTAAGTACGTTTTTTGCCTTGGAGAATGAAAAAAGATCAAGCAGAAGAATGTAACTTTATTATTGTTTCATTTCTTATTGCCCTCTTCTTGATTTCATTCTATCTTCTGCCAATATCCTTTTGTATTGAGCAAACTGTTCAGGAGTAAGTAATTTTTCAATCTCAGTTTTACTGTTCTCTCTAAATGCTTTCATTTTTTCTCGCATAGCCATTCGATCTCCTCCAGACTCGCTTCTTAGCTTATCCATCTCTGCTTGGTTTTTTTCCCAAAAATCGAGAAATGGCTTTTCTTGGGCTTCACTCAAACCTAACTGCGCAATTACCTGTTCAGGATCGATTGTAGGTTTTCTAAATCGTTCGCTTCTACCTGTTTTACCTGCCGTAGCAACCGGAATATCTCTCTTTGCAAGATTGGGTGAGACAACTTTTTCCTCTTCTACCACGGGAATCTCTTTTGTAGTTTTACAAGAAGACATAAAAACGATAAGTATAAAGGCTTGTATGATATATTTCATATGTTTAAAATTTTATTTGCTCAAAAAATCAACGATTTACTGTCTCTTATACACATCTCCGAGCCCACGAGACAGGCAGAAATC
>CAJXUU010000499.1 GCA_913061325.1 uncultured Saprospirales bacterium
AAAAAAGCCGCTAACGCGCATTTTTCTCACGTCAACCCATATCCGCAGAATCGTTATCTCTAATAAGAAATTTTCAGGTAGAAGACGAAATTGGCTGATTATCAATTATAAGAATCGTTTATCAATGAATTTCGAATTTAAAAGCCGTGCAACGGCCATGTAATTCGGTTTGAATCTTATTTTATCACCAATACTATATTTTTTCTTCCCCTCTTTATTTCTATTTGTACCTATGTCAATTACAATCATGTCTGACGTAACCCCTACAAAATCTAATTCATCATCTATTGCATCAATATCTTCTTTGTCAACATCGAGTAAGCCAAAATCCAATATTGCTTTAATTGAAGTTTCTCCGACATCATTGTCATCGTATTCAGCCGTATGACCAATATTAGCATCAGATATAACTCCATCAGGTACTATTTTCTTTTCTTCTAATTCAATGATGTTTGCCGAAAACTCAAAAGTATCGACAGAGAGTTCTTTAAATTTCTTGTTATCTAATGGACTAATACCAAAGAAGGCAGCTTCACCTACTCGAAAGTGATTTATATCTTTTGGAATTGTCTTGTTTTCAATAAGAGGTAAAGTGATAGAAGTACCACCAGAAATAAATTTTAATACTTTATTAAACTTTGTCGAAATCAACTCTTTGTATAAGCAAAGCTGAAGAAGTTTATCGTAGGTAGGTTCAACACCATACATGCATCCTAAATTAGAACCAATTCCAATCACTTCAATATTGGATAGTTCAAATACTTTTTCATAAAAACTTATTATTTCTGATCTTTGGACTCCCTCTCTGAGTTCTCCTAGTTCAATCATAATAATAATTTGATGTGTTTTCTTTGCTTTTCTTGCTGCCTCATTAAGTATTTTTATTGTACTTAAAGAACTATTCAAGGAGATGTCAGCATATTGAACTACTTCATCAGCATAAATTTTAGCAGGTGGCTTAATATAAATGGTCTTCATTTTAGGGTTGACAGCCTTTAGATTTTTTAGACTCGTTAATCTAGAGTCACCTACAGAATCAATTTTTTCGATTACATCATCTGTTAAAATATTTTCAAGAAACTCCTTATCCCCAGAAAACACTTTTGTGACTAAGCTCCAATGAATATTATGTTCATCAAAGTAATTACTCAAAAACTTAATGTTATCTTTTATCTTCTTTGTTTGTATAATTAATTCAGCCATTTAATTGTTTAGTCTCATTTAGAAATTAGAATTTCCTGCTACTTTATAACAGTAATAGTTTTTATTCTGGGACCTGTAGTCCCTTATTTCTTGTATATATCTGAACGACCACAAAGCTTAGAGCAGAGACACTGATTCCAAAGAAATTAGCATCTAACTCAAAAGGCAACTCTAATTTCGAAATGATCAATCCCAAAGTTGTAGAGCCACCCAAAACCATTGATACAAGTGCCGCAAGAGAGGACGGTTTTTTTAATGCCAGCATGCCTATGACTGGGACTAATAATCCAGAAACCATAAACGCATATGAGTACAGCATTAGTTCTAAGACATTTTGCATGTTCGTTGCCAAAATCACCGCTAAAACACCTATTACTAGCGTTATTATTTGTGAGTTTCTAACACTGTTATTGTTTTGACCCTTTTTGTAAAATCCCAAAATATCAGTGGTGAAATTGCCAGAAGCAGCCATCAAACAACTATCTGCCGTTGACATAATTGCAGAGAAGTAAGCCGACATCATCAAACCCATCAAGCCAATAGGAAGAATGGTTCTTAGTAATAATGGTAAGCCTAGCTCTGCATCTAAAGCACTACCTGGTGCATAACCTGCCTCGGTAAATAAACCCTGTTCAAAAGCTACCCGTGCAAATAAACCCAAGGCGATTCCCATAAATGCCATGATTGGCCATTCAAAAAGCCCAGCAATTCGCCAGGCTTTTATAGCTGTTTTTTCATCCTTACAAGCATAGATTCTTTGGTACAAAGTCATTCCAACGAACCAAATGGGAATTATGGTTATAAACCAATTAAAAAGTTGAACAAAAGAAATATTGCTTAAGCTCATAAAGTTTGCGGGTACAGTCGCACTAATGGCTTCCCAGCCACCGATTTTAATAAAGCCGATTGGAATGCCAATTCCTACTAATCCAACCATCAATATGATCCATTGGATCGTATCTGTATAAATGACCGCCTTTATTCCTCCTACAACCGTATACGCAACCGCAATGACTCCCATAATCAATACTGCATCATTGATACTGAAGGATGGGAAAGTGGCAGCGGCTAGTTTTGCTCCAGCTAAAATCTGTGAACTTGTAAATCCGACATAACCAATTAAAGAAATGATGCCAGCAACCAACGCAACTTTTTTATTGTAATGAAAACCCAAAGACTGAGGAAAAGTTAAAAATTGATGTTGTTTGGCAATAGGGTAAATCTTTGGGATTAAAAATATTGTACTTATCCAAGCACCAATTAATCCGGTAAACAACATCCAACTGCCGGATAAACCCATCATAAAACCCAGCCCTCCAAGCCCAATTGAAAACCCACCACCTACATCGGTTGCTACAACAGAAAGTCCAATATGGCTTGCCGACATGTTCCGTCCACCTACATAGTAACTGTCTCTTATACACATCTCCGAGCCCACGAGACAGGCAGAAATCTCG
>CAJXUU010000500.1 GCA_913061325.1 uncultured Saprospirales bacterium
GAACAATACTGCCATATTCAGAAATGATATTTTGTTTTTGAATTCAATCATGTAAAAAAATTAAGGACAGAACCTGAAGGAGGTTTTTGCTTGGTCAGACTGTTATTGATAGCCGTAGCAAGGTCTCCGCTGATTTCAAAAGATAATGAGATCGCGCGCAATGTATTACCTAAATCAACTTTTAGACTGTCAATCTCACTATTCCGAAGCTCTTGTTCTTCATAGGTTAATTCTAATAATTCGGTGTCTAAGTTCGTAAACCGAGATTGTACATTAGTTTCCATAAACAAAACCGACGAAATAGTATTCGACGTAGTCAATATTGAGGACGCAACTTTATTATCAATTTCAGTTAAGAACGCTGAAATATCTGCATTGTTTCCACCCAAGGTCCCAACAATAGGTGTTAGTGATTCCAACTCAGCAAGTGATTCTTTTAATTTGAGAATGACCTGACCATCATTAAAATTTGGATGCACTAGTATATAAAGATTATTTAATCGTTGTGCCACTGAATCCCGTTTTGTAGTAAAGTTCGTAATTTCACTGGCAGTCACATTATTATCATCACTTATAGTTGCTCGTAAATCTGTTAGTTCTTCTTGCAGTGCTTCTAGCTGACCGTAATTATTTCGATTAGCCTCACGATAAGCTTCGAGAATAGGTAACGATTGAACAAGCTCGGAAGACTCTTTCTGAAGCTTCACAACTTTGTGAACACTCGATGGGTTTCTACTAGTAATAACATCAACTTGATTATTAAAACGCTTCATCAAGGTGTTTTGAAGATTATTGAATTGAACTTCGAAGCCTACGCGTGATGTTGCTTGAGCAATAGATGCAAGTGATGAGGCTACAGATGAAACATTCATTATTATTACTCCGAATTAAGGTATTCTACCTAATTATTCATAGCAAATATTCACAAAAAAAGCTATTAATTCCTTATTTGTAATCTGAATTAAAATCTTAGCGTCAATGTGATATTAATTTTAATGATAATGGTTTATGGGATAATTAATTCGTAATCTCAACTGCTATCCAAATCCAATACTATGAAGAAAAAAATGAAAAAAAAATCACCTCCATCCCAAAAACATCGTGATGAACTCAGAGCGCGTAATATGGATGCGTTCAAGAGCCATTATTTGCAACTAGCTAATCGTCTTGCTTCACATATACCAGCATCGAAAATAGTATTTGATAAAAATGGTCAGCCCGATATCGAATTTGAAGGGCAGAAATTTTATAACGGCGATCACGATGATTTTATTAAAAAGCAATTAATTAAACAAAAATCCAATCCGTATCGCCTCGGCCTAGCACCCCCACAACCTGCTAAGTTTGATACAGTTAACAAAATATTTTTAGAAAGTATTCTTACGAAATCAGTCAAAGATGCAGACATTACTTTCAGTAAAAACAAAGATACAATCGAAAGTTTTTTTGTAACAATTTTAGGCATCGGGCTTGGAATGCATATCGATCGGATTGTTGAGTTTTCAAAATGCAATACGATAATATTTGTAGATCCTAACATTGAAAACCTTTACCACTCTCTTGAGATTTACGATTGGGCACAATTATTTGAACAGCAAAAAGAGAAGCGCGGGTCTGTTAAATTTCTAATCACTAATGATCCTGTTGAAGTCTTTCAAAAACTTACTTTTTTTATTCGCACCATTAATGCTCCATCCGTTGATGGGATGCTTGTTTACCTTCATTACAATCATGCTTTATTTAATGCGACTTATGAACAGATAAGACAAAAAGGTAATTTATGCTTAGCAGGTCTTGGTTTTATGGCCGATGAAGTTAAAATGATAGAAAATACACATGAGAACCTATCTAGCGGCACGGCACATATTTATGAGCAGAGACAGTCTAAGTTTATCACAACACCATGCTTTATTGTTGGATGTGGACCATCGCTTGATCAAGATTTACCCTACATAAAGAAGCATGCAGACAACGCCATAGTATTCTCAAGTGGCTCAGCACTAGGTCCATTGTTAAATGCAGGTGTGATCCCCGACTTTCAAATTGAAGTTGAAAACGAGGGCATTCTGCCAATTATGCAACATGTTTCAGAATTGCATGACATTTCTAATATTTGCCTTGTGACATCAACTACCGTCGAATGTGAAATCGTCAATTATTTTAAGAACATCATATATCACTTCCGCCCTTCTCTAAGCCCATATGCTATTTTTTCAAATGACTGGAAAAACACTATTCCATTTCACGATCCATCTGTGGTTAATTCCAGTTTGGGGTTTGCACAAGACTTGGGATTTCGAGAATTTTTTATGTTTGGTTGCGACATGGGGACGCGTGATGCTGAACAACATCACGCTAAGAATTCATATCACTTCAGCCCAAATGCAAAACTTCCAAATAACGATTTTTGCGTTCCAATTCCTGCAAATTTTGGCGGCGGTACACACACAAGTAACGGGCTATTTGAAGTTAAGACAGCAATTGAAAATGCTATTGGTGCCAACCGGGAAGGTCGCACTTATAATAATTGTACAGATGGCGCATACATTAAAGGCACACTGCCAAAATTTTCTAATAAAATTCAGCTTCCAAAGTTAAAACAAGACAAAAAAGCCGAATTTGTTGCTGATGTTATGTCACATTGC
>CAJXUU010000501.1 GCA_913061325.1 uncultured Saprospirales bacterium
GATTTCTGCCTGTCTCGTGGGCTCGGAGATGTGTATAAGAGACAGGGTAATAATTTTCCTATAGGAATAAAAATCAATTCTGCAGATTTTCAGAGAGGAGGTTTTAGTGAAGAAGAGTCAATGGAAGTTGTAAGGTTATTAGATGCTGAGAATATAGATTTGATAGAAATTAGTGGTGGAACATATGAACTTCCAGCTATGACTGGCGTATACACCAAAAAAAGTACAAGGGAGAGGGAAGCTTATTTTTTGGACTATGTAAAAAAGGTGCGCAAATCGCTGAAAGTACCATTAATGTTGACGGGTGGATTCAGAACGGTTGCGACTATGGAAAGAGCCATCGCTGATGGAGAATTGGATGTTATTGGGCTTGCTCGCCCTTTTACACTATACCCCGATTTGGCTAATCGAATTTTTGAAGGCAATCTTACTTTCCTAGATGTTCCTATCCCTAAAACTGGAATTAAAATGATTGATAGTAGTGGTTTTGTGGATATAAAATGGCACGAAATTCATATTCACAGGCTGGGAGAAGGGAAGAAACCAAATCCAAAATTAAGTGCATATTCGGTGATGGGACATGATTTATGGACGACAATAAAGAAAATAGTATTCGGATAACCTTTTTATTAAGGTCAGCTCAAAGAGCGTTTTAAATCCAACAAATCAAGTGATTTGCACAGCAAACACGTAGCTCAGTATAGAGAAGTTTAAATTCTCGGGCTGAGAAAACACATCCACACATCCACACATCCACACATCCACACATCAACAAATTTCTATATCCAACGTCAAAATTCGTATTTTATATAAATAGTTGTTGTAGAGCTGAGAATTGAATTAGTCTTTATTGAGTATGGTTGCTATTAGTAGATAGAAGAATATAATAGGAATAGTCAATAGAAAGAGGTGTGTAGAATTCCATAAATGAATAAATATCTTTGAAGTGTTTTATTTTATATATATTTATAATATTGAAATGTCAATGTTGTTATTTCGAAATTGAATTTAGCATTTTCAAAAAGACTTAAGAGAATAACCAACTTAAAACCATCCAAAGATGAAATTCATCATCAACTATAAAGATTTAATAGTGGCCTTTGTCATAGCTACTATTTTATTAATTCCTTATGAATGGTATTTTAAAACTGTCGAACACTGGCCTGCTGCTTATGATTTAGAAAGCTTGGATATGTGGGCTGATTGGCGTGCGGAGGTAGATAATTTAGATTCAGAGGATGTAATCATTCTAGGGTCATCCCGTGGTCATTTTGATATAAATATTAACTTATGGGACTCTATAACAGGTAAAAAGCCAATAATGCTTGCTTATCCTGGGAGTTCACCATATCATACGGTAGAAGACATTATTGAGAAATCTTCATTTAATGGATTACTCGTTATTGGTACTTCACCTGGACTATTCTATACTATGAAAGGAAGTTGGGGAGCAAATCGAGGAAAGGCGCTTGTGGATCGTTATTATAATCGAACCTATGCACAGCAGTTTAGCAACATGGTTTATAATCTGGTTGATCCTTTATTCAGCTATACACAAGGCAGCGATTTGAATTTGGAATCACTAATCGGCCGGATTCCTTTTGAAAATCGAGACTCTATTGATGGCCCTGCGAATTGGCCTGCGATGGTTGCGATGGATAAATATCGTAATATACGTATGATACCCCAAATGGAAACTGATTCTGTATTTCAAAAACGGCAAACTGATATCTGGTTTAATCCAGATCCTAAAAACCGTTTTGTAGATAGTATAGATGTCGTGATTGGACACTATGTTAATCTTGTGAAGAAATTTAAAGCCAATGGTGGTCAAGTCGCTTTTATCAGACCACCGGTAACGGATTATTATTTGGATACAGAAACAAGGCTTTTTCCTAGAGCGAAATATTGGGATCGATTGATACTAGAGAGTGGGTGCCCTGGATATCATTTTCAAGACTACAATGAGTCGAAAGATATGATCCCTCCAGAATGGTCGCATCTCAATCGCAGAGATGCTGACATCTATACAAAGACCATCATCAATTTGCTCAAAAAGGATCAACTCCAATAATTACATACAATGTTATTTAATACCCTAGGTTTCGCAGTTTTTCTTCTTGTCGTCTTATTTCTTTACTATGTAGTACTTCGCTCATGGAAGCAAAAAAAAGGAATGCTCCTACTGGCCAGTTATATTTTTTACGGTCTTTGGAATCCGCCACTGATTTTACTGCTTTGGATATCTACTGTTGTGGATTGGACCGCTGGTAATAAAATGGCTAAGCTCGAAGATCCAAAGAAACGAAAGTACTGGCTTTTACTTAGTATATTTGTAAACTTGGGTTTTTTGGCATTCTTCAAATATGGTAACTTTCTTATGGAAAATTTCCAGACTCTTTTAGGGTTTATGGACATGAGTTATACACCGCCTAAATGGGATATTCTGCTTCCTATGGGTATCTCTTTCTATACATTTCAAACGATGTCCTATACGATTGATCTATATAAAAGACGAATTCAACCTGCGAAAACCTTCCTTGATTTTGCTTTGTACGTTACCTTTTTTCCTCAGTTGGTCGCTGGACCAATCGTGCGTGCTGATGATTTAATTCCTCAGTTTTATAC
>CAJXUU010000502.1 GCA_913061325.1 uncultured Saprospirales bacterium
CTCAGTGACATGCGGCGTGCTGACGAAGGAAGCATGATCGTCATGTCACATGTTATCCTTGGTTTTTATTCCCATCTACCATGGATAACAATGCCACCCTTTAAAATCTTGTACGATTTTTGAATTTGATGATATTCCAAATATTGGTTGATGACCAAAGCCCGGCCTTACTTCTTCTCGCTCTGAAACAAATTTTTCAGTAATCATGTCAAACTTTAAAAATTCACCTGAACCAATAAAATAAATATAATTACCTACCTGCTCTATATTACTATAACTCTGAGGACTAATTACTACCTTTTTATCACCCGTTATTTTATCAATAATGTACATGATATTTCCACTAGCAACAGTTCTGCTTTGAAGCATATAAATTTTTTCATCAGTTTGGTAATGTGGGCCTGATCCACCTTTAACTGTATTTAACTCCCATTGCACAGACAAGTCTGATTTTTTGTAGGCGATCATTTTATCAACCATATATAAGTAGATGTTTTCATCATCATCAAAAACAGGACCACCAATCCAGTTATCTGTAAAATCAATTTCTACTTTAATGATTGAATCTTCAGTGACTTTCATTAAATAATTTTCAGCAACTGAGGCCGTTGCCATAGATAAAGGAAAAGCTAACCCATCATCACAAACCATTGGTGCATGACCAATAAGCGCCGATTGGCCTTCCTCAAGATTTTCTTCATAGATAACTTTTTGTTCTCCAATATTTTTATCGAAGTATGCATAATAAAATCCAAATGGCTCTTCCTTAAATGAACAAGTATAAATAAATTGATCTTCGATATTTGATCTCCATAAATAATTAGGGAAGCTATAAGTTGTTTTAATTAGGCCTGAATTAAGATCTATCTTATAGAAACTATTATTTAATACTAAATGAATTTCAGTGTTTTCTATATAAGCGTGGGTCATTCCAAATGTTGGTGCATCATCAAAATCAAGCAACTTTACACTATAGATTGTATCTCCCGATTTTTCCTCAAGACGCAACAAAAACAACTCCCTTGATTCAAAGTCAGTTGGAAAAATAAAATATGAATCCTCCTTATGGAGAGGTTGAATAAAAGACCCTAATGCGTCTATTGACCATAAATATTTTGTCTCTAAAATTTCAGGATCTAATATATTTGTATCCTTATCTGAGCATGAAATGAATGTCAATACATACAGTCCAAAAAGGACCTTAAATATTAAGTTTAACTGTTTAACCATTTTTATTATTTAGTATATATTAATAGAATGAGAGATTTATAATTTTCATAATCGAGGATAACGTCCAAGCATATCAAGCGGCCGACCGAAGGAAGGCTGATCTGATTATGCAATGTTATTTTTTGTTGTTTTTCTTATTTATTATCTCTTGTTCATTTATGGTTAAAGAACCCGAAAAAACTTTACTTGTGTCCAATTTTAAGTCTACTGATTCTATACTTCCTGTAATTCCAATAACCACTCCGTTATTTAACAAGTCGATTAATAGATTTGAATTAGTAATTGTCTTTACTTCTTGAATTAAAATCATTTTTAAGTTGTCCTTTATGTCTATTTCTTTTAGATCAACTTTTTCACACTGAATATGAATATATTCTTTAGAAATATTATTTATTTCTTCGTAATCCAATTTGTCAGGACAATGGTAAACTCTACTTAGTTCTTTCATCTCTAGTGGTATAGAATTATCCATCTCTGATGCATCAAAATCGTAAATTAATTCTCCATCTAATGTTAAAAGTGATGACACTCCATTAGGTCCAATTTTAACAAGCCTTCCATGCTCAATTACAAATTCTTCATGAGATTCAATTGAATTAATCAAAAGATCCATAAAATGAATTGGTGTCTTATCTTCAAAATAGACTCCCGATTCATTTTCAGGATTATATAATACATACTTATTGTTTCGCTTCCCAAGAACTTGATCTTTTATACATTTTATTGGATTATATCTTTTTGGGAAATTTGAAATTTTGCCTAGGCTACTTACAATCTTATTTTTATTGTTTTGATCCTTTATTAGATAAAACTTATCTTTTGACGCCACTATTGAATCAATGACGATATTACTTTTATTTGTATTTTTCTTACTTATGATTTTTTGAAAGTCTTTACCTTTAAAGTATCCTCTGTGATATATCTCATCTAAAATGAAAGCGTTTTTACTTAATTCATTAATTTCTCCTTCTCCATTAATACGATATTCGGAATAACTAGTGCTAATATTAGCATATCCATTCACAAATTCATGAGCCTCATTTATTGGTTCTTTTATAAGCTTTGTTAAATTTAAAACATCTTCGCCACTTCTGTTAATAATCTTCCAATCACCTTTGTCATTTTGCTCTTGAACAATTGCAAGTCCATCATTAAATGGAGTCGCCTCCCAATATTCCTTATTTGGAAATATCTCATCACCTTTCTCATTTAGATAGACAAGCATAAATGAATTCTCATTATTTTCTACGGGTCTGTATGCTATTATTACTTCTTCCTTAGATTGCGAAATAAATGTATATTTTTCACCAAAAGACTTCACTACACTTCCTTTAAAATCAATTAAATAAGTGCTATCTGGCTGTCTCTTATACACATCTCCGAGCCCACGAG
>CAJXUU010000503.1 GCA_913061325.1 uncultured Saprospirales bacterium
ATTCCCATCATGGCACAAATAGAAAATGTAAAAAAATGGAATAAAAAGCTACTGACACATGATATCAGAGAATCTTCCCTTTGGTCGGACTCTTGATATCATTATATGTTAGTGACTATAAATAATTAAAATTTGATCTTTAAAAAAGCATATCGAAAAATTGAATTGAACGACGATTACACTATGAAAGAACTATGTGATCAAATGAATAAAATATTCAATTCGAACCTTTACTCTACAATCAATAACGATAGAATTACAGTAAATAAAAAATATTTCTCCGATTTCTTCCCATTCAATTTAGGTCATTTAGCATCAATGACGATCCATGCAAAATCAATTAAAACGGAATCAGATTCTAAAAATCTAGAATTCGTGATAGAAATGGATGATTGGACCAAATTTTCAACATATGGGGGCATTATTTTTTTGACTGGATTCTCAATATTGATGTTACTAATCCTTGAAATATGGTTGGTATGTGGAGGAGTAATATTTATAATACTTTTACTTCTTTTAAGTAATGTCATGCATAATTTGGGAGTCGCGAATTTAACGAAGAATTGGGATAAACATATCGGAACAAAAGTATAGACATCTGAAATGAAAATATATTTAGGCGAAGAAATACAGTCACATACATTGCATCACCATTCAGGCCTTCCTTTGGTCGACCGTCAGGTATGCTTGAGACGCTGACATTTCGACAAATTCTCTTGTAGTGGCTTTTATCTTTGGAGTCGGACTTGGTCTTTATTTGAAAAAAGGAAGATTCTTAGAAGTACAGTTAAGTAATTTGACAACAGTCCATTATAAGCGTAATTTAATCCAAGTGTCACTTTGTAGCTTGATTATTATCATTATATTTAGTTTGATATTGTGTTAAGATCATAAGATCAATTGCGACGGTAGCCATGTATATCTGGATATATCTGAATGTTACTTGTTTATACACGGATAACTAGTATTGAATATGCATTTATCCAAGTAGTTGATTTTCAGTGGAGTGGGATTGAGTACATTATCAGAAATATCTGGAAGTTTATCTGAAGTTCTAGGTATTACCAAGTTAGCGATAATTAAACAAATAAAAAACACAATTATGAAAAAAATAATGAACACTGGAATCTTTTTATTACTCTGTCTACAAATGTTTTCTCAAGTTTTGACTACAGAATTGGAATATGTTAATCCAAATATCACTTGGCCTTGGAATTGGGATGTAATAAGTGTTCAGGATAAGTTGATAACAGTTAATGAAAGTGGTACTTTGAATATTAAATTAAATGAAAATTGGGAAAACATAGAAGTGAACCCAAATGTGGCGAATATTGAACCTCGCAGTGTTGCGGTAGACAATTCTGGTACAATATGGTTTACAACCACAGAACACGGACTTTGGTCATATGATATCAACGGTGAGTTAATGAATTTCACTTTAGACAATTCATTCTTGCCATTAAATAAATTAAGGCATATTGCCATTCAAGACAACATTTTTTGGATTTCTACTGATGGTTTGGGATTAATAAGACATAATTTCGATACAAACGAAACAACTCATTTTACTAGTGATGAATACCCTGACTTAAAAACCGATTTTAATTTGGATCCATACATTGATTTAGCGGGAAATGTTTGGTTTAGCAATCGAGAATTTCTCAGCAAAATATCTCCAAGTTTAGATTGGACAAATGAAGATATGAGATATCATATTTCAGGAGGTAATGTCAATGATATTCATATCGTTTCAGAATCAGAAATATGGATAGCTATGAATGGTGGACTTGTTTTGTTTGATGGGACAGATTATAATGTAATTATTGAAAGTCAATTTGACAACTATAAACAGGTTTTAAAAGATTCTAGAGGGGATATTTGGTTGTCGCGATCATCTACTTTAAATGGAGACGGAATAACAGTAATTCATAATGAAGAAGAATATTTTTTTAGTTATGATGACAATTCTGATATTCCGAATCAAGTATTTGAATTCATCGAACACCAAGATACAATAATAGCGGTTGGAACAATTGGTAACTCAATCTCCAAAATGGTTTTTGATTTTCCTTCTTCAGTAACTGATCCACTAAAAGAATCATTCAAAGTGTTTCCAAATCCAGCATATACTGAAATAGTTATTGACTTTCAAGGTGGTGATAATCAATTAAATCTGTTATTAACAGATTTGAAAGGAGAAACATTTAAAGTTCAAAATTTGACACAAAACAAAATAGATATCTCTCATCTAAACTCTGGCATTTATATATTGACACTGAAAACTGATCATGGACTAATTTCAAAGAAAGTAACTATCGCTAACAATTAGCAACAAATGACTAAAATCGCCTGCGACTTTTAGCATTTTTGGTTGTGTTGTACTGAACATCTATCGGTAGAGGCTACAACGATAGGTGTTTAGTTCAACAATAGATAAAACGGAATCCAGCCCTAACGGGGCTGGTCTCCGTTTATCACGGGACGTTGGCATTTTGATAATTTCTCTTTTTTTGGTCGGAGCTGGTCTTTATTTGAAAAAAGGAAGATTCTTAGAAGTACAGTTAAGTAATTTGACA
>CAJXUU010000504.1 GCA_913061325.1 uncultured Saprospirales bacterium
CTACACTATCCTCTTCGTCGGCAGCGTCAGATGTGTATAAGAGACAGATTTTACTCCCTTTTTTGTAATTTCTGCTCTCTCACCTCGTTTTACTATTAGAACGTTGCTATATGTTTTTCACATTACAATTATAATACATACGTAATATTTTGTAAATTAGCGATTTCTACCATTTCATAACTTACAGTTCTGATTTTATGAACAATAAATCTACCATATTTTTGACTTTGGCAAGTTCCTTTTTGGGTGCTCTAATAGGAGTAAGTGCCTATGTATTTTTCTGTAGTCCTACCACAGAGATCTATGTGGAACAACAATCAAAAGCAAGATTGGCAGCTGAATCAGAATTTATTCTTTCAGAAAGAGCAGAGAAAGTATTCAGATCAGCAGCGCCGACAGATTTTATTGATGCGGCAGAAATGAGCGTAGCTGCAGTAGTATTTATAGAAAGTAGTGCACCTGTGGCGGGAAGTACTTATCACACAAGAAAAATATCAAAAAGTACAGGCAGTGGAGTGATCATAAGCAATGACGGCTACATTGTGACTAATTACCATGTCATAAAAGGAGCAGAAAGTATCCAAGTCACTCTTAATGATAACAAAGAATATAAAGCCAACATTCTTGGTTTTGATGATCAAACAGATCTAGCATTATTAAAAATTGAGAGCACTCAGTTACCGTTTGTAGTGTTTGGCAATTCGGATTCTTTACAGATTGGAGAATGGGTACTTGCTGTAGGAAATCCATTCCGATTACAATCTACGGTGACGGCAGGCATAGTAAGTGCTAAAGCAAGAAGCATCAACATATTACAGAGACAAGGCATAGAATCATTCATACAAACAGATGCTGCCGTAAATCCTGGGAATAGTGGTGGCGCACTTATTAACACTAATGGGGAATTGATAGGTATCAACACTGCTATAATTTCTTCTTCAGGTGGATACGAAGGATTCTCTTTTGCAATTCCTTCAAAACTGGTAAAAAAGGTCGTAAGAGATATAAAAGAATATGGTGCTGTCCAAAGAGGCTGGATGGGTGTAACTATCTATGATGTCAACTCAGAAATGGCAGACAATCTAAATCTACCAGAAGTAAAAGGCGTAATGGTAGATGCACTTACAAGAGATGGTGCGGCAAAATCAGGAGGACTTGAAGTTGGAGATGTAATACTTTCCATCGATAGAACCCCAACCAATACTACACCACAGTTTATGGAGATTATCGGACAACAAAGGCCTGGTGATGAGATAAGTATTAGATATTGGAGAGACGGAAAAGAAGATAGAACATCAATTACACTAAGGAATCAACTTAATACTACAGATTTCGTGGCAGTCAGAAAAGATAAAGTGCTTACTGATATTGGATTCGAATTAAGAGAAATGGATAGTAAGGAAATAGAAAAAACAGGAAATAAAGGAATTTATGTAGTTAGTGTATTCCGTAACAGTAAAGCTGGAGAAGCTAATATTGAGCCAGGATATATCATTACTTCTATCAATAAAGAAAAGGTAACCAACGTTAATGAGGTATTAGAGTTAGTGACAAATTATTCAGGCAGCATCGTATTCAATGGTTATTATGAAAATTATCCTGGAGAGTTTCCTTATACATTCAATATAAACTAAGCTAATATCAATTAATCTTAATCGGATTAATCTTAAATCCAGCTTTCTTAAGTCCTTTTAACATTCCTTTTGTTCCTCCTAGATGCGCAGCACCAACCGCGGAAAATGTAGCTCCGATTGATGTCAGTTCAATTAACTTTTCAGTCATCTTAGCATTTCTATCATAAATCATGAGTTTCCTCAGTTCACCCATTGACTTCTTCGAAGATTTATATAGTTCTGTCAATTTCCCTTCAGCATACAACTCTGACATCTTTAGCACTTTAGATCTAAAAGTCGATACATTTTTCACACATGATTTCAATCCTTTCAACTGGGATTCCATAGGTATTGCTTGCATGATTTCGAATTGATCGTTAGCTGATTCTAAGCCTTTCATTTCCATGCCAATAGCTTGAGCATATTCCCATAAGAAGTGATCTAAGGCCACATCATACTTTTTGGTTATGATAGATTCAGCAATCATATTTGATATGACAAGAGGCTTGTAATGTGCTATCTCATCGATATCAATATCAAACGCTTTTAAAATAATCTTACTGTACTTTTTATATTTTTTTTCACCGATCAGATCTTCTAAGACTAATCCATCTTGATTAAGAAAGTATTCACCGATATTTGATAAATCTGGATCATTTAAGTCCATCTCTCCTACATAAGTATGGCATAGTTCCATGTAATGTTTGGCGATAGACACTGGTGTGTATGCTTCTTCGCTTTTAACATGCATAGTTCCTAAGATATAATGAGTTCTAGATTCATTATCTTTTCGAAATTGCCAAAGAAGACTTTCTTTTTTCTTACTCATGTAAAGGTAACTTCCATTTAGTTTGTATAAAAATTAATTATTCTGGCCTTATTCATAATATTCGCCTCGCCGGCTTGGCATTCATCTGTCTCTTATACACATCTCCGAGCCCACGAGACAGGCAGAAATCT
>CAJXUU010000505.1 GCA_913061325.1 uncultured Saprospirales bacterium
GTCGGCAGCGTCAGATGTGTATAAGAGACAGGTTATATATATATCAAGGCCAGCTTAATTAAAAGCTGGCCTTGATATTTTGTGATTTTTTGTATTATCTATTGGATAACTATTTTCTTAGTTGTTACCCCATTTTCAGAAGAAAGCTTCACGAAATACATTCCACTATTCAAAGATTGAGAATTAACACTTATTTCATTATTACCTTCTGTAGCTTTTACTAATTGATTGTGCACTGTTTTACCTGTTATATCAATTAATTGAAGATTCATATCAATACTTTCATACAAATCTATAGAAACAATAAAATTATCTCCTGAATTGATTGGATTAGGATTTATTGATAAAGATTCTATTTGAGATACTTCAGCTATAGAAGTAATACCAAATAATTGTTCCCAATATTGACCATCTTGTCTAACTAACATTACCATTGCTCCTTCACCATAATCATTTGTCCATTGAAAATTAAGTGAATCCTCTACCATAGTTATATCTGAAACCGAAAATACTTCACCCCACTGACTAACTCCAGTATAACCAAGAACTCCAGCTTCACCTACTTGAAAAAAGAGAAATACAGGCGCTGAATTTGGCATACCACCTTGACTGTCAGTTCCGTAGCAAGGGTAAAATCCTCCAAATGACATGTCGTTTAACTTGCCAGCAACACCAGTCGGTTCAATTGTATAAACATTATATAAATTTGGATCATCTATTGTTGCTTCAAATTCAACTGTTCCGATATACATACCACCAGCACAATCATCCCAGCCAATTCCAGCGTCTTGAGAAGTGGTGGTCGTCACTGCATCACAAATGCCAGAAATATCGCCTTGAGCAGAAACCATACCTGCCGTTAATAAACAAAGGATAAATAATGTAAAGTTCTTCATGAAAATTATTTTAGTTATATATTATAAACATAATTATACAATGTATTCTTGACTTATCATAAAAACACATTTAATAGCTGAGTAATTCACATCAATTAATTTTTAATTGCCGGCTCCTTGATCCAATTTCTTCTTTATCATTGTTGTAGTGTCTAGGCCACTTACAACTTCAATCAAAACACCATCTGACAATCCTGTGGATATTTCCTTTTCTTCGTATTCTTGGTCACCTATCTCAACTTCTCCATATGCTTTATCATCTTTGAATACGATATCCCTTTCGTTCATCGTAAGCACTTGTTCGTGTTTTTCTAGTATGATATCAGCATTGGCACTATACCCGGCTCTTAGGAAGGTATTTGAATTTTCATTTTTGATATCCGCTTTGATTTTAAAGTTTACTGTCCCTTCTTCTACAGTTCCTTTTGGAGAGATAAATTCTAAGATTCCGGCAAGCTCTTCTCCATCGATAGCTCCGATTTTTAGTACTAAAGGCATTCCGATTTTCAATTTCCCAACTTCTGATTCGTCAATATTACCTTCAAAAATCAGCGATCCCATGTCTGCAATTATAGAGATATTGGTCCCTTCATTGAAGTTATTTCGTTCTATTACACTGCTACCTACTTCTACAGGTACATCTAGAACCATACCGTCCATTGTTGAAGTTACCACATTAGATACTTGTTTTGAATTTGAAGTCTTCCCTTCTCTTAGTAACTGAAGGTTGTTCCTCGCAGTATATAACTCCTGCTTTCTTAGTTCAACATCTATCTCAGAAGATGCTAGATTATTTTTAGAGCTGATCTTCATATTATCAAGCGTATTTTTCTTCAATTCAGCATCCAATTCGAAAGCCTGCATGTCCTGATCAGAGATTACTCCCTGCTCATGTAGACTCTTTTGTCGAACCAGTTCTTTTGTGGCAAGATTGAAATTAGCTTCAGCTTGTTGCACATCTAACTTTTGACTATTCACGGTACGTTGTCTTTCTACTTCACGAAGCGCATCAGTGTATCTGATTTGTGCCAGTTCAAAATTTGATTTTGCACTGTTGATATTGACCTCACTAGGAATTAGTTTGATCAAAGCAAGCTTTTGTCCTTTTGTAACCATTTCTCCAGCTTCCACATACAACTTTTCGATCACACCAGAAACTTGAGGCTTTATATTCACCTCTTTCCTCGGTTTTATACTACCACTTGCAACAGCCTTTTTAATTATATCATCTACTTTCGGCTTTACTGATTCATAGACCACTGGGTCTTTTTTGTTCTGAATAATGAAGTAATATACCAAACCAACAGACGCTAGTCCGATGATTGCTAAAGCCACTATGAGAACGGTTGTGTGTATAGTGCGTATCCCGCAGGGTATGCATTATACACTTTGTTCTCGACTGGCTTCTGCTATTAATGCTAGAATTCCAATTGCTTATCGACAAATTGTCTAGGTGTAAACCCTTCATGTTTTTTGAACAATCGAATAAAATAATTAGCACTGGTAAAACCTATTGCATAAGCTGTTTGCTTAACAGATAATTTTTCTTCCAATAAAAGTTTTTTACCGATTTTTAATCGTTCGCTAATAATCAATTGGTAAGGAGAAATGCCAAGTTCGCTTGTAAATGCTCGATAAAATGAAGACTTACTCATAGAAGAAATTTT
>CAJXUU010000506.1 GCA_913061325.1 uncultured Saprospirales bacterium
GGCTTTTTAACGAAGAATCGCAAAGAAGAAACTAAATAATAACCGACAATATCAAACAGAAATGGTATAAAAAGATGTTAAGGAAGAACAGCATGTATTTGATTGTTTAAATAACTTAAGCATCTAGACTTAATTCTATCTCCTTCTCTACATCACGCAACTTCTCCTTGCACATCTTGACTAATTCTGCGGCACGTTTTACTTCCTTACCTAATTCATCAAGTCCAATTTCTTCGTTTTGCATTTTAGCTACGATTGATTGTAATTCGCTATATGCTTTTTGATATGAATTCTCTGCCATGTTATTTGTTAAGTTTTGTGATTTTGGCTTCTGCTGAGCCTTCATAATATTTTAAAGTAATCGTATCATCAATCCCTAATTCATTGATGTTACTAATCGTTTTATTGTCTTTATGCAACATTACAAATCCACGTTTTAGTACATTTTGGGGATCAGCCATTTTTATAATCTGTTCTGTGTACGATATGTGTTCTGCTAATTCTTTGAGACTATATTTTGCAGCTTGCTTGAGCAGCTCTTTAGTTTGATCTAACTGAAGGTGATGCGATCTTGTTATTTCTCTGGGTTTGAGAGCAAGTATTTGAGTGATTTGCTCCAGCTCAAGTTTGTTAAATTCTACCTTTTGTTTTGCCATTTGACTGATCCATTGCATAGCTTGAAGCATCTCAGATTCGAATTGCATATTTCTATCAATGATGAATGCAGCAACTGCGGTAGGTGTTTTTAATGCAGAAAAGGATACCATATCCGTTACTGTACTATCTATCTCATGTCCAATCCCTGTGATTACTGGAATAGGAAATGTGGCAACCTTATGTCCAATATTGTAGTTGTCAAAAGATGCTAGATCTAGTTTTGAACCACCACCTCGAATAATAGCAACGCAGTCATATTCGGAATGTTTAAGTTCTATTGTTTCTAGAGCGGCACAAACTTCTCTTTCGGTATTCCCTCCTTGCATTGCAGCTGGAAATAGATCTATCTGAATATCGTATCCATATTCATTATTGGCAATTTGTGCTTTGAAATCTGCAAAACCTGCCGCCGTAGCGGAAGATATGACAGCTACTTTTTGGATCACCTCTGGAAGGGCAGTGAGACTGTTTTTTTCGATGACACCTGCTTGTTTTAGCTTTTCAATTATTTTCTGACGTGCCATTTCCATCTGTCCAATGGTATAGCTGATGTCGATGTCTTCTATATTGAGTTTTAATCCATATCGCTCATGGAATTCTACTGTTACTTTTAATAGAACCTTTGTTCCTTCTGTCAGAATAGCTGGTAATAAATCGCCAAGCTTCTTTTTGATAAATAGAAATGACTTATACCAAATTACTGCGGCACTTTGAGCTTTTATCAGGTTCTCATCCTCAGAATGTTGGACAACTTCCATGTAGACTTGACCTCTTACTTCTTTGACCTGACTGATTTCACAGTTGACCCAAATAGGTTCTGTGAAATTGAGTGCCATCACTTGTTTGATGTATTCGTTGAGTTCGAAAAGTGAATATGAGGTCATCTAGTAAGTTTAGTGATCTAGTTGTAATTATAAGATACAAAGATGCAATAATGATTGAATCAATTTACAAAATATACTTCTCAATTCAGAATCAAGTTGCAAGTATAATTATTAGCCGAATTCTTGATTATTGTTTAAATACCTTTTTAGAGAACTATAACCTTCCGTAATCATCATAACCCGCGATGATGTATATGAATCGTACGGCAGTAAGAGATCAAGAAAAATAATATATCGACTAACTCTAGTCATGGTTATATAATTTTCTTCAGCTGATCTTGATTTGTAAATATAGTAAGCCAACAGATCCTATAATGCCGCATCTAAATATTATCAATAAAATTTAGTTTACTATTAAACCTTTTTTAATCTTAGTTGTCTATATGGTTTCTAAGTAAACTAAATCAGTTCAGTTTGGTGAAATTTAATCCTTATAATCATTTCGGGTTTCTTACGAATAGGGTAGCTAGGTTGATAGTGAAAGCTGTAGAACCAGATATGGAAACGGATGGCCACTGTTTTCCAGCTTCTTGTATAGGAATATTAGCGGAGTTATGGGCTAAAGATGGCATCAGCCAGAAATATCTTGGGACTGCTATGATAAAGAATAAAAGTAGTATAACTAAAATGCTTTTAGCTCTTGAAAGTGATGGACTAATTGAAAAAATGGATGATCCAGAAGATGGAAGAGGCAAAATAATTTATTTGACACAGAAGGGGAGAGATATGCAGCAAATTATAGAGTCGAAAAGTGGTGAGATGGAGGAGATGCTATTAACTGACTGTAGTAAAGCAGAAATTGTAATCGCAAAGAAGGTAATGGCTGAAATGTATGAAAAGCTATATTTTAAAGTAAATGGACATAATCCCTTTGAGAATCGAAATAAGGAATAAAAAAACTCAGCAAGTATATTTTATGCTTGAACAGAAACAATAAATAATCTCAATAGAAAAATCATTTATTGCTGTCTCTTATACACATCTGACGCTGCCGACGAAGAGGATAGTGT
>CAJXUU010000507.1 GCA_913061325.1 uncultured Saprospirales bacterium
GTGATGCAGGTCGTATTTATTTATCTGGTGGAGATTACGGTAGACCTACTTATCTGCTTGGAGATACATTGAATACTTGGGACGCAAGTCAAGGTGTTTACATTGATTATTTAGATCTACAAGGGTCTACAATGGTTCTAGATACCGATGGCAATTTTGTTGATTTATATCATATCGATTCGTCAAACGCTTTTGTACTAGGAACTGTGACTATTGACGAATATACTTATATGCTTATAGATCTTTCAGTGGACTTGGTCACATATCGAGGATTGGAGATTGAGCTTCCAGCTCCTTGGCCTTACACGGACCCTATGGTGATGAAAGTTGATGAAAATGGAGATTACGTAGATCACTGGAATGTGGATTCTGATTGTGACGCCCTTTATTTGTATATGAGGAAAACTGTTGATAAAGAAATAATATTATTTGGAAAATATACTCATGGTATTGATGATTGTAGCAATACAACTGCAGAAGGCTTACCATTTGTATCAACACAAAATCGTAATGGAAGTTTGTTGACTTTGGATATGGACCTTAAAGTAGTAAGTAGCCAAATTTTTGAGGGAAGGACATCCGCAGCTATTGATTTTTCTATCCCCAGAAATAAGCTTATATCTTCTTCTGCAACATATATAAGTTATACCTCTGACCGCGTAGTCACCCAGGAAGAAATACCTAATAATATAGGAGAATTATCTAAGATTAATCAGAATAACAAATTGATATTTCCTAATCCTGCTAAAGACTATTTTCGATTCGATATTTCCGATGAAGTTCAAAAGAATATTCAGATCCACATTTATACAAATCATGGCATTTTAGTGAAAAAACAAAATGCCATTGGTGGAGAAAATATTGATATTTCTGATCTGACCAGTGGTATATATATAGTCAAAGCCACTACACCTTATAATATATTTACACAAAAACTTATTAAAATATAAAATTCTCATAATGAAAAAACTAATTATTCTATGTTGTCTTTGGATCGGGACACAAGCCTTATTCTCGCAACAGTCCAGTACGATCAATATTTTTTCACCTGACCCTATGACCACTTTGGGTGTAACATACAGTCAAGGAGATGATAACTTCAATAATTTGTTTCAAGGTCAATATCAACAAGTTGATATTAACTATAATAGCATTACGACAAATACTATAGAAGGTTCTAGAGTGAATATTGTTGATTTTGAAGATCCAGAGATCACAGGGTTAAATGTAACATCTCAAGTAACACGCGATGATCACAGATTCAAGGCATTTAACACATACTATCATGCTGACCAATTAATACAACACTATAATAGTCTCGGGTTTTCCTTTGATGTGATAGATGTTGACCCTTATGCTGAGACTGGAGATAATGGGCATATGATTACAATGGGGTCGTCTAATAATATAACAGGTGTTAAATTAGTACAACATTATAATGAGCCAAATCCCAATTCTGAATCTGTAGATATGGCTGAAGATGCATTTGGTATTGCTAATGCAGTATCAGATTTATTAATGACTATTTCGTTGGACGAATCATCAAATACTTTATTTACAGGTAAGTTAAAAAATGATCTTAACGATATAAAAATAGGACTTAGAGATTACCTTTCACAGTCATATGTGCATTCATTTAGTAATCCTACAGATCATATTTGCTACAATTGGGGCGGTCAACCATCAATCAATACGGAACAACGGTTTACTAATTTTTCACTTACAGAAAGAGAATTTGATGCAGATCAATTTTTAAAAAAAATATCTGCCCAATGGTTGTCTTCTACACTAACAGCTATAAGGAAAGAGACGAGTAGAACAAAGTGTGATAAGTGGATACTAAATTCATTTCTTCCAGAAAATGTAGATGGTGTAACTATTAATTATAACGATAATATAGATGATATGTATGAATATACTTGGTATCTGTATGATCTTGCCTTGGATATGATGGGTACTGGATCAGACGAATTTTCACTTGATGATATTTGTGTGATTATCAATGAATTTACGTTAACATATGGTGACAATTTCAGAATGAACATAATTGCCCCAGAAGGACAAGCAAAAGATTATATCATCCGTGACTCCTACGAAGGTCAACCATTCAATGGAGTCGATCAAGGAGAGGATATAGGCCTCGAGGAAAATACTATTTCTGAAGGTTTCTCTTCTAGTCCAGACATATGGAATAAAATGAATCAAAGCCCTACCGGGAATAAAGATCATGAAAACCCAGTATATGATGGCAGTACTCCTAACTACTTATACGTAGAAGTAAGAGTGAAAGACTGTGAAGTTCCGATTTTTGATGAAAAGCTACATGTATATATCAAAGAGTCAAATTTATCTAAACATATTTGGCCAAATGATTGGACTGAAGGATACTACGAAAATGACCAATCAATGCCATTGATTGGATATGAGATCACTAATCCTGATAACAATCCATTAGTGGGCGGTTTGGGAATAGGACTGTCTCAATATGTACACTGTCTCTTATACACATCTGACGCTGCCGACGAAGAGGATAGTGTAGAT
>CAJXUU010000508.1 GCA_913061325.1 uncultured Saprospirales bacterium
CAGATTCGGTGTTGTCCAAACACTAATGTCTAATTGTTTAATAATCAAAACAAATGCTAAATAAAAGCATCAAATTTTTAATAGAAAACAAACTCGTAGCAGTTCTGTTACTCGTCCTTTTTATAGGATGGGGAACGGTTAATGCACCTTTTAATTGGGATACTGGGTTCTTACCAAGTAATCCAGTTGCTGTAGATGCAATACCAGATATAGGTGAAAACCAACAAATAGTATTTACTAAATGGGATGGTCGTTCACCACAAGATATTGAAGATCAAATTACGTACCCATTAACGACGTCCTTGCTAGGAATTCCTGGGGTAAAAACGATCCGTAGTTCTTCTATGTTCGGCTTTTCAAGTATTTATATCATTTTTGAAGAAGACATAGAATTTTACTGGAGTAGAAGTCGTATTCTCGAAAAACTTAATTCCTTACCAAGTGGTTTATTACCAGAAAGTGTTAATCCTGCATTAGGTCCCGATGCAACAGGATTAGGACAAATATTCTGGTACACACTCGAAGGTCGTGATGAAAAGGGAAATGTTACTGGTGGTTGGGACTTACAGGAATTGCGAAGTATTCAAGACTACTATGTAAAATATGCTTTATCCTCTGCAAGTGGCGTTTCTGAAGTAGCTTCTATTGGTGGTTATGTTCAAGAGTACCAAGTGGATGTAAATCCAGAATTGATGCGACAATACAATATCGGTTTAAATCAAGTTGTAAAAGCAGTTAAGGAAAGTAATAAAGACATTGGTGCACAAACTATTGAAATCAATAATGCAGAGTATTTAGTACGTGGTTTGGGTTATGTAAAATCTATTGAAGACATTGAAAATGCGGTAGTCACTTCCGAAGACTATACATCAATCAGAATAAAAGATATTGGAAAAGTCTCTTTAGGTCCTGCAACACGAAGAGGATTATTAGATAAAGAAGGCGCAGAAGTTGTTGGTGCTGTTGTGGTAGCGCGCTATGGTGCAAACCCAATGGAAGTTATTAATAACGTAAAGGAAAAGATTAAGGAATTAAGCGCAGGACTACCTTCAAAAGTGTTATCAGATGGAAGAACATCGCAAGTAACCATAGTGCCATTTTATGATAGAACAGAATTAATTCAAGAAACTTTAGGTACACTCAATGAAGCCTTAACTCTTGAAATATTGATTACCATTTTGGTTATAATCATAATGGTGTTTAATCTTCGAGCTTCTATATTGATTTCTGGCTTATTGCCCGTTGCAGTATTGATGGTTTTTATAGCAATGAAGTTCTTTGGAGTCGATGCAAACATAGTAGCTCTATCAGGTATTGCTATTGCTATCGGAACAATGGTAGATGTGGGTGTCATACTTTCAGAAAATATTATAAGGCATTTAGATGAAGATAATGGAACACAATCCATAAATACGGTAGTTTATAACGCAACAGCCGAAGTGTCTGGTGCAATCGTAACCGCAGTAATGACCACTATTATCAGTTTCATACCTGTATTTACTATGATTGGTGCAGAAGGAAAATTATTTAGACCGTTAGCCTTCACAAAGACATTTGCATTAACCGCATCTATTATTGTTGCCTTATTCTTGATACCGCCTTTTGCAGCTTTTTTATTCAGAAAGAAAAGTATTAAAATCAATTTTATATATGTTTTAAATGGCGTTTTAATAGTGCTAGGTGTTGTTGCCATAGTTTACGGTTATTGGTTGGGGTTAATATTGGTTGGGTTTGGAATTGTTGCACTTATAAAGCAACAAGGGATAGTATCAGAGAAACAAGCGAATCTTATCAATATCATTATTTCTGTATCAGCTATTGTATTCTTGTTAGCCGAATATTGGAGACCATTAGGCGTTGATAAAAGCATTTTTTGGAATCTCATTTTTGTGAGTGTTATTTGCTTTGGTTTATTAGGTGTTTTCTCATTATTTATAAAATACTACAGACGTATTTTGAGATGGTGTCTAGATAATAAACTATTGTTTTTATCCGTACCAACAGCAATAGTCATCGCAGGTTTTTT
Source organism: uncultured Saprospirales bacterium (assembly GCA_913061325.1). Classification (GTDB taxonomy): domain Bacteria; phylum Bacteroidota; class Bacteroidia; order Chitinophagales; family Saprospiraceae; genus CAJXUU01. The sequence continues at coordinate 2,027 of CAJXUU010000508.1, forward strand.
CATTATGAAAAATACAGGCAAAGAGTTTATGCCATCATTAAACGAAGGTTCATTTCTACTAATGCCAACCTCAATGCCACATTCTGGCGTAGAAGAAAACAAACGTGTTTTACAACAATTGGATATGGCTGTAGCAAGTATTCCAGAGATTGAAACTGTAGTTGGTAAGGCAGGAAGAACAGAATCAGCTTTAGACCCAGCACCACTATCAATGTACGAGAATATGATTCAGTATAAATCAGAATATATGCTGAATGAAAACGGAGTACGCCAACGCTACAAAGTAAATGATGATGGCTTCTTTGAATTGAAGGATGGTCGTTTGGTTTCTAATCCTAATAATTCCGAAAACGTCATTTTTAGCACTATAAAAAGGTCTCAATTAATTGAAGATGATGATGGCGAGTACTATCGTAACTGGCGACCAAAAATTGAATCACCAAACGATATTTGGAATGAAATTGTAAGAGTTACAAAACTTCCAGGCCTGTCTCTTATACACATCTGACG
>CAJXUU010000509.1 GCA_913061325.1 uncultured Saprospirales bacterium
GAGATTTCTGCCTGTCTCGTGGGCTCGGAGATGTGTATAAGAGACAGAGATTATGTTACAAAAGAGGTACTAGACAAATTATATGAACTGTGTTATCCATATTATGAATTTTGGTTCATTACAAGTCATGAGTCTTCAGATTTGGATTATATTCACTGTAATAAATATCTTGAAAATAGTGCAGATTGGGAAGACCCTAAATTGTATTTTCAAAATGGTATTTGTGAGTACATGTATGATCATATTTTAATTGAAACAAAGGGCGAAATACCTAAAGAACTTAAATATATGAATTGGGTTAAAGTCGATAGCGGATTCAAATCAAGTATACAAAAGGAAAAATATTACTCTAATAATCAAAAGAGTGGTGAAGGTGAAATCATACAATTATCGGAGAAGTATACTCAAAAAAAAGGAGGAGTTGAACTTACTTTTGTCGAGAATGAATGGTATTCAGACTCTAAGTTGAAGAGCTTTCTTGATACTGCATTCCCAAAAACAGATGTGTTAAAAATGAAGTTTGTTTTTAAGGAAAGGCTAGTGAGAGAAATCATAAAAGAGAACTACCAAGTTCATGAAAAGGATACCTTATCATGCAGAGATATATTATGCTATGACGGATGGGATAATTGTGCGAATGAGATATTCCTAAACTATATGAAAAAAAGGCAGTAGCTAACATTGAGCAAGATGGAATCTTCCTTTTAGTCAGACTCCACTTGCTCTTGGACGTTATAGCCAACCAAGAGAAATGAAACATAGCCAAGATACATTTAGCGACTTCAAGGTGAAGTATAAGATTAGAAGTTATGAAGATGGAGGAAGACAAAATCCAGCCCATCAGGGTATTCGATCAGATTTTTGGTATCATCACGAAGACAACCCAGAAGATGGTGTGTTTATGATTTGGCCACTTTTTGAAGACGAACATGGAAAACTAATTGACTCTGGGCCAGTATTAAAAGAAGGGATAGCAAGAATGAAAATTGTAAATGACAAGATGATTGAATATCATATAGAGAGGCTGAAAGTTGGAGTCAAAGGATATTTCATGGAAGGGCTGCGAAAAACAACTGATTGCGAAGTAATTGAGTTGGGTGAACGATTAAAAAAATGAGAGAACTTTTAACAGAACTGAGACTAAAAGACTACATCACAATTGGGTTGATTTTATTGGCAGTGTTTGTAATCATGAATCTCCAAAATTTTATTAGTGCGAAACTGCCAAAAATAAATCTTAATGAATACGATACAGAACTTCAGGCAAAAATAAAAGGCGTTAAACCAATTCATCGGAAATCTGAAACTTTAGAAGGTAGTAAGTTGACGAAAACTGGATATAATATTGATTTGGAATTTTATTACCCTGATTCAATAAAAGTAAATAATACAATGGTTGTGAAATACAATTCATATGAAGCCAATAAAAGCACTATAGATAACATGATTCTAAATGAAGAGGGAATATTATCCATTAGAATTAAGAAGAACGAACCTAATAAGATGGTTTTGAATTATATACTTAACGAATAAATGGTAGGCTATAACATGTGATGATGATGGCAGATAGGCTATCGCCATATACGCCACATATCACCGATACGTTCTCAGCAAGCATGGCAAAATAAACCAATATAAATGTTCTGGAAAAATAAACAAAAGTGTCCAATAATTGAAGAGGACAAAGAATGGATAGAATATCAATTAAATTGGATAAATCTAAATGTCGTTATGCTTGTTGAACAACAAACAATTCTACCAACAAAGAAATTCTTTAATTGGAATTTCAAAGGGGGGGAAGAAGATGCAGAATTTGTATTAAGGAAGGTAGGTGAATACTGTAATGTAAACGTTGATAATATAAACTTAGAATTCTACAGCGAGGAGTCAATTGAACTAGATAGAGGAACATTTACTCAACAAGAGGAAGGCACAGGAACTGCGGGATTATATGTACAAGAAGGAGATCAATTCTCAATATTAATAGAAGTTCGACAATTAAAGAGACCTAATTCGTTAATATCAACCATAGTACACGAATTATGTCATTATGTGCTTATCGGGCAAAAAGACTTTTTACTAGAAGGAGAAGAAAATGAATGGTTAACAGATGTTTTGGCAATAGCTTATGGATTTGGGATATTTATAGGCAATACCAAATTTGAATTCAGTCAATGGCAATCCGGCGATGGTTGGGGTGGTTGGCAATATTCAATACAGGGATATTTGCCACAACAAATTACCGCATATGTAATGGCTGAAATTGAAATACGAAGAACACAATCTCTACCCAAATGGGTAAACTTATTAAAAGGTAACTTCCAGAAAGATTTCGAAAAAAGCATGAACTACTTAAAAATAATAAACGATATTGAATAAAAAAAGGCCAGCTGAGAACATTGCACATGATGTAATCCTCCCTTTGGTCGGACTCCACATGTGCTTGGACGTTGTATGGCATTCCCCCTATTAGGCCACCCAAAAATCAGTAAGAAAAGATACTAATTTCC
>CAJXUU010000510.1 GCA_913061325.1 uncultured Saprospirales bacterium
AAATTATCATAAACAACTCATTAACAATTAAATATAAATCGAACTCACGTTAAATAATATAGCCTATCTTCTTAGGCACTATTCTTCATTTACTAAACCTTGAGAAGTAAAAATAACATCTTTATTTATCACTTCGGCCACATTAACTGTTGGTAGAATATACGTATTGTAGATTGACCCCTCAGTTTTTGCATGCAATGCCCCCCTTGCGGCCCCAATTGTAAGTACCACGAAATGCGTGATTAATTTCTGCGGGAATATTATAGAATTATCGTTATTGTCGGAAAGCTGTTTCCAACCCTTAGCATCAATTTCGAAATGTCCTTGTAGAGCAATTTTCAAAAAGGGAGCATCTTTTTTTTTGAAGAAATCAAATTGTACCTCAACAATCAATATTCGATTTGCTTCATCCAAAGCGAAACCTATATTGGTTCGAAGATCTAATTCTCCTGTAGTTCTGTATGCTTTATCGTTTGTGGCAAACTGTGTAGTTTTCAATCCTACAAAAGCAAACCCCAAACTATTATAATCTGCCATTTATCCAGTTGGTCTTAAATTATTGTCTGCAACAATACTCATGTTAAATTCCTTATGAGGTACGGTACGGGTATTAGAAAATGATGTTTCCACCCTAACATTGGCTACCGCTATTTTTTTGGAACTTTTTACGGTTCTTAATGATTTCGATTTTTTTAGCCATTCAATCAGTTGTGCATAGTTTCTTTGTTCACGCTCAGGATCTATAACATCTATGTTTATCATTTTACGGCCTATCGCGAGTTCTAGCCTTGAAATACTCTCCAAGGTAAAATTTACTTGGCCTTTTACAATCTTGCTCACCTGTGTTGCACTCACTCCCATTTCTTGTGCAAGCCGTAATTGTGACCAACCTTTTTGCTCTAAAAGTGTTAGCACATTCAAGGCAATTATGGTGCTGTTTTTTTTCCAAGAACGCTCGGCCTTTCTCGCTTGGTGGATTTTAGTCCAATTGGAGGGGGGATTGTTAGAAATAAGCTCCGAGAACTTTTCTTTATTGTATTTATGCGCCATAGTCATTTATTATGATTGTTGTACAATGTCATCTACATCAAAAAGGTTGTTTTCTATGAGATATTGTTGTGTGTCTTTTAGTTTTTGCAATTCTTCTTCAAGCAATTTATCTTCTTGCATAGTTCTTACTAACTTGATACCACCACCTGTTATTACAAATGTGTTGTGGTCAATTCTAATGGCATATAGCCTTAGCCAGCCGTCTTTAATTTTGATACCGTATGCTTTGCATTGTTCATAGGGTTGCAATTGTTTTTTGTCACCATCATGAAGTGGGTAGAATAGTTGTGATAAATTATCATTAGGATCGGTAAAACCTTTTTCTGCTATATCATATAACTGGTCAAATAAAATAGAGGAATCTTCAATTGTTTTAAGTACTGCTTCACGGATTGTATATTTCGAATAAATACCATTAGCCAGATTGTTTTTTTGATCAGTGAAAAACCCCAGTAGATATTCTGGATCATTCCAAATTTCTTCTAGGTGTTCAAGTTCATCAATACCATCCTTGCGTATTAGAATGGTGCAAATTCCTTGGTTCTGCTCTGTAAATGTAGGTAATATTTTCAATATTATGAACCTATAGGTTTATTTTGTGGTGAAATTAACAAAAAATGTGGTGTAGTATTCCATAATTTATTGGCATTTATCAACATACAAATTCAAAATTGTAATTACTTCGTGTATTTATATTCTTGCGTTTCCTCCGCAATCATCCCCAAATCATTCCCCAATTCTGCATTCGTAATTCCTAATTCTTCATTCGCAACAGTAACCTGCCCATTCATCAACATAGGCAATAACCAATCCCGGAGCCCTGAGAGTTTTTGATTTTGTTTAGAATTAACAACTATTTTATCGTGAAAAGGGTCAACAATTTTCTTGAACTCTTCTAACACTTCCTTTTTAGGAATACATAGTTTTAAATTAAAGAGATCATCTTTAGTTATTGAACCGAAAGTAGTACCAGAGGCATTTCTTCTTTCAAAAATTTGTTTAAAATATTCCATCTGACTCCACAGAAAAGAGATTGAGCCCTCTTTTTCTCTAAGAGCCGCTAATCCACGTCCAATACAACAACTTTCCATTGCTTGATTGAGTGTTCCAACAGGTGCTCGGACTGATAGTAAAATATCATTTTCTTCAGCCATGCGAGAAGGTTCCGTTGTATACTTTCTAACCGTTGGAAATCGAGAACCAAAATCTGTAGAACCTTGATAAAATACAGTTCCTTCTCCTTCTTCATTATAAGAGCTTCCGGACGGTGATTGTCCCATTGTAATATCTGCTATATCTGATAGCACACCATTCTCCCACCCCTCAGGAATCTCTCGTTTTAATTCTTTATTATACACCATTGTACCCCCAGAAGATTTATAGGGTTTTCCTTTGGGGTCGGGTTTACCCCTGTCTCTTATACACATCTCCGAGCCCACGAGACAGGCAGAAA
>CAJXUU010000511.1 GCA_913061325.1 uncultured Saprospirales bacterium
CGAGATTTCTGCCTGTCTCGTGGGCTCGGAGATGTGTATAAGAGACAGAGATTATTTAGTCCAAACACTTCGAGCTGAAGGTCTTGAAGCCGAAGTACAATCTGGATATGTAAAATCTTCATGGAAGCCCTCTTATGTAAGAATGGCATACGTAGAAAATGTAGTTGCCACACTAAAAGGAACAGATCCAAATGCTAAAAAAGTAGTCATAGCTTGTCACTACGATAGTGTCATGGAAGGTCCCGGCGCAGCTGATGATGGCTATGCAGTGGCATGTGCTATAGAAACAGTCAAGTTATTAAAAAAAGAAAATAGAAAAAGTGATCTTATTCTCTTGATTACAGATGGAGAAGAATACGGGCTGTTTGGTGCGCAACTGTATGCTGCCAAAACTGACTTATCAGAAATAGGCATCATGCTCAACTATGAAGCTAGAGGAAATGAAGGCCCCGGCATAGCATTCGAATGGTCGGATAATAATGCTTGGTTGGTAGATGAATTGAGTAAGGCTTATAAGAGGCCAATTGCAAATTCTCTTTCATTTGAAGTTTATAAAAGAATGAGCAACGGTTCTGATTTTACAATATTCAAGAGAAAAGATGTTCCAGGTATAAATCATGCATTCATAGATGGATTTTCCTATTATCACCATCCTCAAGACAACTTACAAAACATAAGTAAAGAAAGTATTCAGCATACCGGAGAGAATATGTATTTGGCGGCCAAACACTTTACAAATTACGAGTTCAAGGAAGAGAAAAAACGAAATGCTAGCTTCTTTAATTTCTATGGCTTCTTCGTCAATTATGGAGCGGATCTGGATTTGATTTTCTTTACTTTAGCTATGTTGTTAGCAGTGTTGATCATGACACTATACAAGAGGCGTGATCTTACAAGCACAAAAGGATCACTTATAAGTTTGCTAGGCATTTTTGGCACTCTCCTTTTATCAAGTGGAGCATGTTTTGGTTTAACATTTTTATTAAAAAAAATATACCCTCAATACGCTACATTCTATGCCAACCACTATTACAATCACGAATGGTACTTACTGGCGGGCATTGGACTCACGTTTGTTATTTGTTGGTTATTAGGTAGGATTCTAATAAAAAAAAATGGTTCAGAGAATCTTGGGGTTGCCATCCTACTTCTACTTACTTTTCTCTCCTTAGGATTATACATAGAAGCTCCATCCGCTGCCTATCTCATGATGTATCCCTTAGCGACTATTTCGGCAGGTCTTTTACTTCAAAGTAAATTTCAATCAGAAGAAAAGCCATGGATAGGCTTTACAATAGGCATTATTTCATTATCTGTTTTGATTGGTTTCTGGGCTGTTTTTTCACATTCAATATACTTAGCATTTAGTCTCAATATTTTGTTTGCAGCAATTATTCCTACTGCATTATTTTGCTTTGCGAGCTATGCATTATTACCTGACCTATGGAAAAAATCTAACGCAGTAGCTATTTTTGGTGCAGGGCTATTTTTGTTTTCTCTAGGTACCGCACATGTTAAATCAAAACCTACTGAAGCAAGACCTTTAAAGTCTAATCTATACTACACTCATAATACTGAAAACAGACAAACGAGTGTCGCCACCTTTGACGACTTCATAAACGAAGGGCACCTTGGCCTATTAAGTGAGAATAAAAACATCAATCTTGCGAAACAAATGCCATATTACAATTTTGCCAGTGCATCAAATGTTGATTTGAGCAATTACAAATCTGAAATATCAGATTCAATAGATATATCCAATAATTTATCAAAAACAGTAACTTTAATCCATCCAAAGTACGCTTTGATGACAACCATCTACATTCCAGAAATCACAAATGTAGATAGCCTATACATAAATGATCAACTCAATAAAGCATTCAAAGACGGAGCAACAGGAAGCTACTATTCCCCGATGTATGGTATAGGGCTAGATACAATGAAGGTACGATTAGTAAAAAGGGATTCCACAACTGACTTAAAAGTCTATGTAAATATTCATTACATGGATTTGCCTGTTGAGGATAATCTACCAAGTCGCATTGTGAGAAATGATGGGAAAGTTGTAATGAGTGAGATTTTGGAGTATTAAGATTTTCACAGCAGCTTGCCCCCTGCCAAGAGGGATGACGCGAGCTGATTTATATAACATTACGATTACAAATGAGCAAAAACAAGTCTATCATTACTGTCGGTACACGTACTATCATTTAATTTATCAATAGTAATTGTAACTACCGCAGCATGTAAGTTTCCATCTTCATAAATTACTGGTACAGATACTCATTCAACAAGATGCATATGTCGTTCTAAAGGAATTTGGAATTCTTTCATACCAGGAACTGTTGCTCTATGCTCCCGATCAGTATTACTATACAAAACTTTAAAGTTTGAAACTAATGGGAAATGGTACAAACAAGCTAAAATGGATTCTTCAGAGCTTGAAGTTCAACTAAATGATATGGGAAAGAATGGTTGGGAAAT
>CAJXUU010000512.1 GCA_913061325.1 uncultured Saprospirales bacterium
GATTTCTGCCTGTCTCGTGGGCTCGGAGATGTGTATAAGAGACAGATTTTATACAACATTGTTTCAAACCAATGTATCCATAGATGTCGTCAGCTTTACCAAATCTATCAGTAGCACAACCTCGCTTACTTCAACTGGTGCAGCGAACATTAATTTTGTCAGTTCATCAGCAATTTTACCAACTAATACTTCTGCTTATGATCCCACTTCACTAAATCAGGATTTTGTATGCCTGATTTCAAGAGAACAACAGCTGTTGAAATATGAAGAGGCGAACAATATATCTGGTATTGTGAGTTTAGCTCCTGCTGTTTCTACGGCGCCAGTATTTTTAAATAATACTCTTTTTGCAATTGATGTTGGACCTAATGGTTATGCGACTGGATCAATTGTAAATATCGATATCGTAAGCATTGATTTACCAACTAGTCTAATTAGTGGAGTTAGTCCATTCACATTTACACCCAATATTCCATACAGGTTTGATCACGAATCCATGTCGTCTGCAACGAATGAAATAGATGAAATTTACTTTGTATCAGGAAGTAATCTTGTGATTTCCAATAATCCTCACCCTAGCACTCCTAACACTTGCTGGGTAGAATTAGATCCTACGAATCAATATTCTTTTTATGGAATAGAATACAAAAGCCCAAAAGTGTTGTGGGCTCTTAGATACGACAATAATACTCCTACTTTAGATCTTGTCGAAATTGTATTAGGAAATTGTACATTACAATCGATTGCAGTTCTATATGATTTGCAGGCTAATGTAGCACCCTCTCCTCCCGGGTGGATTTTAAATCCAGAATTCTATAGTACTACTATTGATACCTGTGAAATGAAATACTATCTGTCTACTCTTTATGATACAAATTCAAGTTCAAGACTTATGGAAATTGATCCAGCTACATCTAGCCATGTGGAGAAGGTTTTTTCCAAATATCTATTTGGTATCGAAATGAAGGAGCAAATGTGTGATCCTGATTCATGTTGTGTTGATTTTGATGATTTCTGCGATCGAATTGAAAATGCAATTACACTCACAGTTGACGCTACTAACTGTAAGGTCACTATGGATATCGGTCCTCTTGGTTGTGATGATTATGTTGAATATGTGGACTGGGGAACTACTCCACCAAATATTACACAAGGCGATTTTACAACAGGAGATATGCCGATGTTTACCTATACTGCAAATGGGATATATATAATTTCTTATCTGGTTAAAGAAATAGACAGCAATGGATATATTTGTTTTGAAAAAATCTTGTTTGATACAATCAATTTGATGTGTATGCCTTCAAGTATAGAAGAATTGGGATCAGAAAAAATTGTAAATATTTATCCAAATCCAACGGATAATAATTTGTTTATTCATTTTTTGGATGGTTCAACGGATAAAACAAGCTTTGAAATTAAAGATGCTTCGGGTAAATCAGTACTTAATGAATCCATTCACCCCCAAAAGAGTATTTATAATTTGGATGTAAAAGATCTTAACCCAGGAGTCTATTTTATGAGGATTTTAAAGAATAATAATACTGTAATGCTAAAGAAAATTATTGTCATATAGTTTTAAAGTCTGACTAAAACCATATAAGGATATAAATAACTTGGACATATAAAGTTTGTGCTTTTTTGCTTAAACTATCAGGTTGCTAGAATTGGGGCAGATAAATTTAATCCAAAAAAAGCCCAACATTTCTGCGGGGCTCTTGTATCAATTTATTATTGCTTTGACCGATTTAACTTCAATAGTAGGAATTGCAACAGAATATTTTTCTACAAGGTTTGCATTGAATAAATCAACTTTATAAAACTCTTCTTCTATGTCTTTTGACAGGACAGTGATTTTCCCATTACTGGTAACCATAAAGTCAATTGTGTAAATAAAGCCTTCTTCTTTGACTAGAAAATGAGTATAAATGGTTGCCGAAGTACTCAATTCTGAATTATCGATAGTCTTCACATATTGCTCAATTTTTGTTTCGAGTTCCTTTGTGTTATCTACGTTTGTAGTATCTGCAAAAGCTGATATTGAAAACATGCTAAAAACAAGTAAGGTAAATGTTGAATTAATTAAATGTTTCATATCTTTTATTTTTTTGGTGAATTACATTTGTATCTTAAAGACGGATCATTGTACTCTTAGTTGCAACTCAATGGACGAATGAAGGATTAAATCGTACAAAAAGATTATAATCATATACGAATGAAATAAATGGTCTTTCAACGCTCTAAAAACTTTACTTCTTAATTATTCGCGAGCAATTATTAATTATTTACTTATGAGCAGAATACCATTCTTGTTATAATGTCTATTATCTGGCCAGACATAAAAGCGAGAATGCATAAACCAAAAAAAGCCCAGCATTTCTGCTAGGCTTCTTGTTATAATGTACGTTGCTTTGACCAAATTAATCTTCAATAGTAGGAATTGCAACAGAATATTTTTCTACAAGGTTTGCATTGAATAA
>CAJXUU010000513.1 GCA_913061325.1 uncultured Saprospirales bacterium
ATTTACAATAAAATTGTTTTCTCACAAGACCATTTGTGAAATTTAATAGCATACACAATATTATCTATAACTCATAAAACGGATTACTTTTAAGAATATTATTAGATATCAATCTTTAACATAAAATATATCCAGATTATTTGCGTTCTTTGGGCTATGATTGCGATTAACAAACATATTTTTACTGTTATAATTTTCTTGTTTTCACAAATTATTCATAGTCAGGTAAACAATTCAGTATTGGCTAATGGCAATTGGTTTAAATTCTCTGTAGATACCACAGGTGTTTTTAAAATAGATAAAACACTTCTTCAGCAAATAGGTATATCAACCAATAATTTAAATCCTAAAAAAATTCATATTTATGGGAACGGCGGTAATTTATTGCCAGAATTTAATGGAGATGTTAGATATGATGATTTGCAAGAAAATGCCATCTATATAGAAGGCGAAGATGACAATTCATTTGATGCGAATGATTTTATTTTACTTTATGCCAAAGGACCTCATAGCTGGGAAGTAGATATAAACACCAACAATGTTAGTCATAAACAAAACATATATTCAGACAAAGCATACTATTTTATTACAGTGAATGACAACAATGGTAAAAGAATACAAAGTGCTCCTTCTGTTACTGGTACAACAGTCACTCAACTAACTAGTTTTAATGATTATATTTTTTATGAAAAAGAAACTACTAATTTATTTGCTGCAGGTAGAAGATGGCTGGGTGAAGAGTTTAGTGTAGAAAATCAACAAACATTTCAAATACCTTTTCCCAATGCCATTCAAAATGAGCCTTTGGAGATTAAAGTTAGCGCAGTTGCAGTTTCAGGATTAACTTCATCTATGCAGGTGAATGTTAATTCTCAAGACTTATTCAATCTTAATTTTGGAGCTATTACTTCAGGCTCAACACTAGCATCAGACAGAGCTGGTTCTGAAAGTATTACAAACTCTTCAGCTATAGTAGATGTTAGTTTAGATTTTAACAACGGAGGAAATCCATCGGCTAGGGCATATTTAGATTTTATTGAAGTTTCAGGTAAAAAAAAGTTAATTGCAGGCGATTTTCAATTTTCTTTCAGAAGTTTTGAAGCTGCGAATACTTCTGGTATTGTTGAATATCAGATTCAGAATTCACAAAATATTTTTCAAATTTGGGAGGTGACTGATCCTATTAATGTGTCCAATATTGCAAATGAATCTTCTTCTTCAATTTTTTCTTTCAAGGTTAATGGTGGAGATTTAAAAGAATATATTGTTGTTCATCAAAATGATTTTTATATACCAGAGGCGGAATCTAATGCAAGAGTAGAAAATCAAAACTTACATGCCTTAAAAGACATTAACTACTTATTAATTACCACCAATGAATTTGTTGATCAAGCCCAAAGAATTGCAGATTATCACATAGAAAATTCTGAATTAACTGCTCAGGTGGTAATTCTAGATAAAATATACAATGAGTTTTCATCTGGAAGTAAAGATATTACAGGAATCAGAGATTTTATTAAACATGTGTACGACACAAATTCTTCTGATGATAAAAAATTAAAATATGTTTGTTTATTTGGAGATGCATCTTATGATTATAAAGATAGAATAATAGCAAACAATAATATTGTACCGGTTTATTTATCTGATCAAAGTTATAATTTAGCGAGATCTTATGTAACTGATGATTTCTTTGGAATGTTAGAGGATTCTGAAGGCACTATGTCTTCATCTCATTCTTTAGACATAGCTACTGGAAGAATACCGGTATCTACTCAACAGCAAGCTATAGATGTAGTTGATAAAATACTAAGAGATTATAACTTAGATTCTTTTGGAGATTGGAGAAATACCATTACGTTACTTGCTGATGATATAGACGAAACTTCAGATATTAGTATTCAACCAGGAGTAGAAACTATTGCTGATGATATTAAAGTTAATAAACCTGTTTTTAATATCAATAAAATTTATGCAGATTCTTATGTTCAGCAAAATTCATCTGGAGGTGAGCGATATCCCACTGTCAAAGCAGCAATTACAACAGCCATAGAAACAGGAACTCTAGTCTTTGATTATTTTGGACATGGTGGTGAAGATGGTTTTGCAGCAGAAAGATTTTTAGATATCCCACAAATAAAAGGGCTTAAAAATGAAAATACACTACCTCTCTTTATTACGATTACTTGCGAGTTTTCTAGATTTGACAACCCATTAAGAATTTCGGCTGGAGAAAATGTTTTTTGGAATACATCGGGTGGTGCTGTTTCAATGATAACAACTACTAGAGAAATTTATATAAATGCAGGGCAAATTTTTAATGAGAATTTAATAGCTACACTGTTAGAATTTAACAACGAAGATTTAACTATTTCAGAATCTTTAGTGAAAGCAAAAAACAACTCTTCAGAGACTCAAAAATTCTTTATTTATTATTTTGGAGATCCTGTAAAAAAATTAGCAATTC
>CAJXUU010000514.1 GCA_913061325.1 uncultured Saprospirales bacterium
ACACTATCCTCTTCGTCGGCAGCGTCAGATGTGTATAAGAGACAGGTATTAAATTACGTATTGATCAAAACTATAGGGAAGAACGGTGCAGCTATTAGTACAATAATAACATTGTTTTTTATTGCATTTGTTTCTATACACTTATCCACTAAATTAATAGGAAAGAAGTTAACTGATTACTTCGATACTAAGAGAATATTAAATTTATCATTCACGGCTGTTATTTTATATTTTGGATTTATGTTGCTCAATTCAACTATTAAGGATTTCTGGGGATTTACCATAGTTATTCAAGCCATAATTTCTTATTATATAGTTGTTAAATTCAATTTTATTGACCGATCGATCTTGATGGCATTGACATCAAAAGTCCCATTTTTTAATAATGTTTTAACTAGTGTTGTAAGGAGGATTTAATCGTTTAAATCATTGAGAAAATTAAAATGAAAAAGAAACATATTCTAATAATCTCTTTTGCTTATCCCCCTTTAAATTTTATTGGAGCATTCAGGATTTCTAAGATTTCTAAACATTTGTTAGAAGAAGGATATATCCCTCATGTGATAACAGCTGACCATGGTAATCCTGATGTGAAATCTGAAATTGAAATTCCTGATGACTTAGTTCATTATGTGAAATGGAATGATCCTTATAGAATGGTGGTTTATTTTCTTTCAAAGAATAATTTATTATTTCAATATTTGGGAAAAGTGCTTAGAGTCCTTATTCCGTTTGGAACAACTAGATTGCCTGAGGTAAGAAGACAATTTTGGAGAAAACCTGCCTATCGAAAGGCTCTGGAGTTGATTGAAAAGTATCCTATTGAGATTATATATTCTTCGTCTAGTCCTCCAAGTAGTGCTATTATTGCTAGTAGATTACAACAAAAAACAGGGATACCATGGATAGCTGAATTCCGCGATTTATGGACGGGAAACCCATATAATACCAAAAACAAAATTCATCATTTCTTCGAAGAAAGAATTGAAAAGAAAATACTTAGTAGAGCTTCTGCATTTATAACGATTTCTAAACCATTAGCTGTTGAATTAGAAAGAATGCACAAGAAACCTTGTTATATAGTTTATAATGGGTTTGATTCTGAGGATTATAAAGGTAAACCTATTGAATTTGGGAATAAGTTTATAATAACCCATGCGGGTTCTATTTATAAGGGGAAAAGGGATCCTTCAAGTTTATTCGAAGCAATTAATATTTTGAAAGAAGAAAAGGATCCATTGGTAAAGAATATCGAGGTATTGTTTTATGGTGCTCGACTTGAAAGAGTAATCGGTGAATTGATAAAAAAATACGGAGTTCAAGATTATGTTACTATAGTTGGACTTAAACCGAGGAAGGAAATAATTACTATACAAAAAAAATCAGCACTTCTACTTCTATTAACTTGGGTTGATGCTCGTGCTATTGGTACATTAACAGGGAAAATATTTGAATATTTGGGATGTAAAAGGCCAATTCTGGCGGTCTCATTAAAAGGTGGAGCGATTGATCAATTATTAGATGAGAGTAATACTGGAACTGTCCTAAATGAGTCTCAAGAGATTGCTGAATTTTTGAAAGAAAAATTACAAGATTGGAATGATAATAGATATAGCTTAGGGTTTGAATTCAAGGATGTTAATATAGACAGTTATTCACGGAGTAACCAGACGAAACAACTTATAAAAGTCATTGAAAAAACATTAGTCAATAGATAGATGCCAGTTTTTACAGGAGATGTTTATTTAGACCAGCCATATAAATTTCATTTAGAAGATGAAACCGATCTTGTAATTAATTTAGAATATCCTATTTCGGAAACAGGAACCCCTAGCATTGGTAAGGTAAACCTTAGGCAGAATAAATCATATTTGTTAGAAACTTTTGGATCTAGAATCGTCGGTGTAAATCTAGCGAACAATCATATCATGGATTTTGGAGTTGAGGCTTTAAACAATACACTCAGTGCGCTAGAAGAATTAAATTTACCGTATTTTGGTGTAGGGTCTGAAGAGGATAATTTTCACAATCCTCTAATCGTTATTCGGTCAAATATAAAATATGCTCTGTTCGGATATTGTTGCAGCAGTACAAATGCCATACTGGGGGATGAAAAATCTATTGGGGCGTGTCTTTTGCACAAAACAAATGTGATCAATGATATAAAAGAATACAAGGCAAAAGGATATTTTGTTGTGTTAAACATTCATTGGGGTCAAGAAGAAATTCACATTCCCAAGCCTGAAGATGTCCTTATGGCAAGGGAGTTCATAGATAATGGGGCAGATCTAATTGTAGGTCATCATGCGCATGTGATTCAAAGTTTTGAAGAGTACAACTCAAAACATATTTTCTATGGTTTGGGAAATTTTATTTTTCCTGATCTGAATATGCCTTCTATATATGATGGTACTAAATCTGTCTCTTATACACATCTGACGCTGCCGACGAAGAG
>CAJXUU010000515.1 GCA_913061325.1 uncultured Saprospirales bacterium
TAAGAGACAGTACTTCAACCTCATCGTTACCAATATCAACTTTCACTAACCTTACCTTCAGAGGTTTTGTGTCTTCACTCATTTTCATTTGTTTATAAACACATCTTGCTGATGTATAAAAAAAACTACCTTCTCCTGTCGATCTGAAGCAATAAATTCTTGGACTTCTCTTCTTGCATTTGTTCCCGCCTTTACTCTAATACAAAATTTAGCTCCTTTGTTTGCCAGCATATGTAAAACTGGTGTTACCCCATAATTTCTGTCACCAAGAACTAAATCTTCATTGGTGACCTTATCAAGATGTCTTTCTAATAAAGTTCTTTCGCTAATCCTATACCCATCAAGTTGGGCGTCCAACGTCAATTGATTGAGTAAGTCATAAAGTAATGATGCTCTTCCCAAACTCTTAGGAGACCCCGCTTTTCTGATGTAGCTTTCTTTTCCAAAATCCACAACTACGGATTTAGAATGAGGCAAATTTATGATAGACCCGTCTACAGCTAGCAGTCTCATCCCATGCCATTTATTAAAATCTACTTCTGAATAAAATGTATCTAATGAAATAGAAATCAGCCTTTTAAATGCCCATGGGTCTAATTTTGCTCTAGCTTGAGTTAAAGCACCTGCCGTCACTTCTTTAATGTTATAGTCTCCTGCAGAAATAGATTTGCAGAATCTATTAATCTCACGTTGATAAGAAGTAGTGAGCTTCATGATTATTATAATTAATCGCTTAAGCGTAAAGAACCTCTTTCGGCTAAATAATTTTTTATTTCCACCTGTGCAGTTGGATTGAAATTCTTGATCTTCGAACTCATTACTTAACCTTTTTCAAATGTTGACTCTATACTTATTACCCTGTTTTATTGCTAGTTAAATATAGTGAATAAAATTATATATTTATATCTATTCCTTAACTAAATGATATTGGGTTACAAACCTCGACCAACGGTGGCAAGGTGATGAATTAGGCTTCATCAAATTGGGTTCTAGGATGGATATCTATTTTCCGCTTGGGCATTTGTAGCATACGATGCAGACCCAACTGAAGACAATTGTAAAGATTTGAACTCTCTTCTAGAAGAGAGTTTAGATTATTCTGATTGTGATGGTTACTCAAGCTGAGATTGATGCTGTTCAAGCTTTAATTGATGGGTTGGATTGCTAAATCGCAACTTCTAAATAATATAAGGGAGATATTCTTAATTGAATGTTTCCCTTTTTTTATGTTGAGCCTTCATTGTTGCTTACATACAAGAAGGTTAAAGTCTCTAATGTGATTAACAAAGTATAGTATTAAAGCGATTCTGAGATTCTACAATTTATAATTCAACATTTTACCTCAACACGTGCACCAAAAAAGCCTTATCTTTCATCTAGTATTTTGAAAAGCAAACACTACCACTTTGAAAGAACATCTCATACATATCGTGGAATCATGCAGAAAAGGCGACGCTAAAGCGCAGAAAAAGCTTTATGATATGTATGCACCGCTCTTTATGAGTATAGCGATGAGATACATGAAGAACTTTGAGGCTGCTGAAGATGTGATGGTGATGGGATTCTTTAAGATCTTTGACAATATCAATAAGTATAAAGGAGAAGGGAGTTTTGAAGGATGGATGAAGCGGATCTTGGTTAATGAAGCATTGATGCAAATCCGTAAGCATAATAACCTACGTATGACAGTAGAGTTGAGTGATATAGACAAACCTGATAACTCTTCTGTAATAGATGATATTGCATACGAAGAATTGGTAGCTATCCTGAGTGATCTTCCTCCAGGGTATCGTACTATATTCAATATGTATGTGATAGAAGGATACAAACACAGAGAAATAGCAGAAGCTCTAAAGATAAGTATCAATACCTCAAAATCTCAATTGATACTAGCGAAAAAGAAAATGAGAGAACTATTGAAAAAAAAAGAATACAGTAGGGCTAACATAAGTTAGTCAAATTATATGATAGAAAAAGATAAATAGAAAATCCATAATCATGAGTGATAACGATTTCAATAAAATACGAGAAGTAGCGGAGAATCATACCATCCAGCCAAGAAGTGAAGCTTGGGAAAAGTTGGATAATAAGTTAAAGTCAAAAAAGGCTAAAGTAAGAATGATTAACTATCGAAATATTTCGGTAGCGGCCATTATGATTTCAATTTTGTCAGTAACGGCAGTATTTAGCATGTATCTAAAAGATCATGATCCGCAAATTTTTGCGAGTAACGAAGAATTTCGCCCTATAATATTAGAAGACCTATCAACAGAATTAACGGAAGATCAATTTTACGACATTGCGCATATAAGCCAATTGAATAAAGCATATGCGAAAGAGTCATTGAACTTTAATGAAATTTCTTTTAAGGATTTTCAATCTGTCTCTTATACACATCTGACGCTGCCGACGAAGAGGATAGT
>CAJXUU010000516.1 GCA_913061325.1 uncultured Saprospirales bacterium
CCTCTTCGTCGGCAGCGTCAGATGTGTATAAGAGACAGCTAGTGTGGAAATCATTATTCATGAAATAGAAGCCTTATCTGAATTTAAATTTCTCTTGAATAGGAAAGATGTTGATTTAAATAGAAAAGTTACTATAAAAGTAGAGAAGCAAAAAATCGAAAATATTTTATTCAAATTGTTTTCGAATACTGATGTTGCTTATGAGATATTGAACAAACAGGTAATTCTGAGAAAGAGTAAAGTAAAAGTACTACCCTCTCCTATATTAGGTGTAAACGAGCCCAGTAATGAGCCGACTCAATTTCAGATAACTGGTACCATTAAAGATCAAGATGGCACACCACTACCAGGTGCAAATATTCTTGAAAAAGGAACAACAAATGGTACACAAGCAGATTTTGATGGTAATTTTTCAATGGAGTTAGCCGATAATAATGCCATTCTTGTAGTTTCTTATGTGGGTTTTGGAACCAAGGAGATTCCACTTAATGGACAGACTACTATTTCTGTAACCTTAGAAGAAAGTGCTGTAGGTATGGATGAGGTTGTTGTAGTTGGATATGGAACAGTCAAAAAAAGTGATTTGACTGGATCCGTTTCAATTGTAAAGGAAGATGAAATACATAGTCTACCTACTAATAACGTTTTACAGGCCTTGAGTGGTCGAGCAGCAGGAGTTAATGTACAACAAAACACAGGAGCACCTGGTGCTCCAATTAGTGTAAGGATACGTGGAATTGGGTCTATTCAAGGAAGCAATGAACCTTTATACGTAATTGATGGCTTTCCAACGTCTGATATTCGAATTTTGAATAGTTCGGAGGTTGCAAGTATCGAAATTTTAAAAGACGCATCCGCAACATCAATATATGGATCAAGGGGTGCGAATGGTGTAGTATTGATTACTACAAAACAAGGGAAAGCTGGGAAAACTATTATAAATTTTGATTCAAGCTATAGTGTTCAATTTCTAAGAAAAAAATTAGACTTAATGAATGCTACGGAATATGGAGAATTTGTTAATGAAACCTTAGTTAATGGAAATTTGGACCCATATTTTTCTCAAGAAGAAATCAATAGTTTTGGCAAAGGTTTTGATTGGCAAGATGCATTGTTCCGTGATGCTCCAATGAAAAGAAATTCTCTAAACATCAATGGAGGTAATGAAACTACGAAGTTTTCTATAGGGGCTAGTATATTCAATCAGGAAGGCATTGTAAAGCGAAGTGATTATAATAGATATTCGCTGATATCTAATATTCAGCAAGAGTTAAATAAGAAAGTAAATGTAAGTTTGTCAACTAAATTAAGTAAGGTAAAAACAGATATCAAAGATCCTGTTGGCGGAAACCGGGGTGGTGGGATAATTGGTGGTACTCTTTCCGCACCCCCAACCTTAACACCATATGATTCTGACGGTTCTTACAGGCAATTATTGACAGCTTATCCATTTATTTCCAATTCTCTATCCAATCCAATTAATATACTAAATGAGGTTACTTCTTCAAAGGAAGCGAATTTGGTTATGGTAAATGCCGATTTGGAATATAAACCAATTCCTGTATTGACCATTAAGTTATTAGGAGGTGTGGAAAGTAATGAAGAGCTTAACACTACTTATGTTACTAATAACTCATTGGGGGGCAACAGTTCAGCAAATATTAACACAAGAAGGTATACGAGTTACCTAAGTGAGAATACGATAAGTTATAATCAAACATTTAATCAAAAACATAGTATATCATCTGTTATTGGATTAACATATCAAGATTTTACTACTGTATCTCACGGAGGTGGAGGTAGTGGTTATATTAGTGATATTGTTGGGCCATATGACATTGGAGCTGCGATAAATCCAAATATTCCATTTAGTACATACACGAAATCACAACTTTTATCTGCACTAGGGCGCTTAAATTACGCATATGATGAAAGATATCTTTTAACTGCAAGTTTTAGGGCAGATGGAGCCTCTCAGTTTAGCGAGGGTGACAAATGGGGGTATTTTCCTTCAGTAGCGGCAGCTTGGCGGATTTCGAATGAAGATTTTTTTGGGGAAGAATCCTTTGTTTCTAATCTAAAATTAAGAACTTCTTGGGGAGCAGTTGGGAGCCAGGCTATTGGGCCCTATACAACATTAAATTTACTTTATTCAGGAAGTACAGTTCTCGGTGATGGCTTGCAAGTGAATTATGGACCTGGAACCCGACTACCACAAGATTTAAAATGGGAAACGTCAGAAACAAAGAATGCAGGTCTTGATTTAGGGGTTCTAAACAATAAACTAAATATGACTTTGGATTACTATGTAAAGAACACCAGAGATTTATTAAATACCGTTGGCCTACCATCTTCAATGGGTTATCTAACTGTCTCTTATACACATCTGACGCTGCCGACGAAGAGGATAGTGTAGATC
>CAJXUU010000517.1 GCA_913061325.1 uncultured Saprospirales bacterium
CTACACTATCCTCTTCGTCGGCAGCGTCAGATGTGTATAAGAGACAGGTTAATAAGGTCACTACTTCGTTGATTCAAAAATTATTAGAGACTAAACAAATAGATAATAAAACTAGATTGTTGGATGAGTTAATGTGTGATTTATTTAAGCAATCTTCATTCTCTATTGATGAACAACTAAGAGCACAGTTAAACTATATTTTAGATAGAAAAGGAGTGGTGAAGATCAAGGATATTTTTGAGGAATTCAATATCAGTAAAGTGACACTTCATAAAAACTTTATAAATAAGGTTGGATTGACACCAAAGAAAGTTTCTCAAATTTGGAGAATGAATCATTTATTACAAATGAAAGAAGAATTTCCAGAAGAGAATTTAACCACACTTTGTCTTGATGCAGGATTTTATGATCAAGCTCATTTTATAAAAGATTTTAAGTTGTTGTTTGGCATTGCTCCCCGAAAGTATTTTAATCAAAATATAAATCTTCTAAAAGTAGCACATTTGAATATTTCAAGACGGTTTACAAATCAATACGATCCTAAAGTTATAGTGTAGAAAGAATACACATTAGAAGAAAGACATTTTCTAATTGTGTTGGAAGATAAATACTTTTTACTTTCTACTTAGGGTTAACTTTTTTACAATTTATTGCCAATCAAATGCTTTATTTTTGTGGTTCACATAAATATCTAAGATGAAATTTATTATAAAAATTACTGTTTTTACTTTCATGCTATTCTCGTTTGCGAATATCAGCGCTCAAGATGATTCACTTACTAAAGAGTATAAAGAAGAGGCGATAGAAAAGCTGTCACAGTTGATGAATGACTTTTATGTGTTTCCCGAGATTGCAAAGTCCACTGAACTGCACCTTTCGTCACAGTTTAAAAGTGGACATTTTAATCAATTTAAGGATAATGAGTCATTTGCTACTGCTCTTACCGAGTCTGTTCAACATATAAATAAGGACAAACATATGCGGATATGGAAAAATAGACCATATGAAGCACCTAAGCAGACTCCGGAACGAATGATAGAAGAGCAAATCGATCGAAAAGTTAGGAATAGAAAACGCAATGCTGGATTTACGACCATAAAAATTATGGAAGGAAATGTTGGTTATTTAGATTTAAGAGGTTTTGCAGGAATTGGCCAGGGTAAGGATTTTGCGGATGCTTATATGAAACTAATCGCTCAAACTGATGCTGTTATTATTGACGTAAGTAAAAATGGAGGCGGTGATCCTGAAATGGTGCAATATTTATGCAGTTTTTTCTTCAAAGATAAAGTGCATCTCAATAGCCTATATTTTAGAGAAGGAGATCGTACTATGGATTTCTATACGCTTGATGAAATTGATGGTGAGAAAATGCCTGACGTACCATTATTCGTGATTACCGGAAAGAAGACATTCTCTGCCGCAGAAGAATTTTCGTACAATATGCAAACTCAGAAAAGGGCTACGCTAATTGGTGAAACAACAGGTGGAGGAGCGAACCCTGGCGGAAGCAGAGTGATTAATTCTGACCTATCAGTTTTTATTCCAACAGGTATGGCTATTAATCCAATCACTAAAACCAATTGGGAAGGAGTCGGAGTTGTTCCAGAAATAAAAACTACTGCGGAGGAAGCACCGAACAAAGCCCATGAAATGGCAATGGTAGCGGCGGAATCATATAGAGAGGAGGGTAAAGCAAAATTCACAGAGAAATATAAAGAACTCAATGCTTCGCTGGCTTCTTATACAAAAGGACAATCGGATGATATTATTATAAATTCAATCAAAAAATGCTTAGCCGATAAGATTCTAGGCGAGGGAGAAGTCAATATGCTTGGATATGCTTATTTGAATAATTTTGAAAAGCCTGAAATGGCAGAATCTATATTCAAAGCCAATACTGTTCTATTTCCAGACTCTCCTAATGTGTATGACAGTTATGCTGAAGCACTTATGATGAATGGCAACTTAGATTTGTCTGCAGAAAATTATCAGAAAGCGGTAGATATCGCAACTAAAAATGAAAATGGTGATGTCGAATTCTATCAAATGAATTTGGATAAGGTCAAAGCCATGATAAAAGAAAAGAAATAACGGTTGATTATAAATTGTTGGACTCTTCACAATTTGGAGAGTCTAGCAATTATTTCTTTGAGTTCGTTTTATAGATGTGCATCGTCCTAATACTTGTTCTTGCATTGGCTTATCAATTTTTATTCTACTTGGAGTTTTTCCATTAATTTCGATTTTTAATTCTAGCCATCATGGACCAAATCAGAATAATAATCTTCTGATCTTTTAGATATCCTAAATCCTGATTTTAGTTTCTTATCGATTGAATAGGGTAAAATATAAGGTTCGAATTTATCACCTTTCTTTCTTTTTTTCTTTCTTTCAGTTTAAATA
>CAJXUU010000518.1 GCA_913061325.1 uncultured Saprospirales bacterium
ACACAGGCTTGCCCTGAGGTTTAATACCTTTTATTTAATTATTGTTTGAAATTTATTAACCTTGGAATGAATGTCCACTTTCAAACTTTCATCATTAATTTCTCCATCATTGAAATTATCATAGAATGAAGGCAATGAAAACGTATCTGTGATACTAGCTCCCATAAACGGGAAGTAAGCATTTGCTGATTGTAATACACTTGCCCCACCTCTTCCTCCTGGCGAAGTTGCCATTAACAGCATAGGCTTTTCTCTCCATACTTTCATATTTACACGAGATAACCAGTCTATAATATTTTTAAATACCGCTGCATAAGACCCATTATGTTCTGCGAGAGATACTATAAATCCATCGGCAGTATCAAATAACTCGTTTAGTCTTTTTATTGCAGTCGGAATGCCATTTTCAGCTTCAAAATCAGGACCATAAATTGGCAGTACATAATCATTTAAGTCAACTGAAATAACATTTACTTTTTCTAATAAGTTTGCTGTATAGCCAATCAAACTTTTGTTTATAGATTTTTGACTATTGCTTCCTGCTATTGTGATTATTTTTTTCATGATTACTGTTTTTTTGAGATTAATTTATCTATTGACCATTTTCCACTACCATTAATTACTATACTTAATGCAAGACCGATAATTAGAAGCGAATATTCGAAGCCTTCACCAGCCTGATTACCAAACCAATTCATAAAAAAGCCATGTTCTAACTGCGTTGTATAAATAATACCCAAGAACATTCCTGCTAGTGATAGTGCCCAAAACCTGCTGATAAATCCTAGAATTAATGAAATTGAGCCAAAAAACTCGATCATTATTATTGAAAATGCAATAATACCGGGTAAGCCCATTTGAGTGGTGAAGAAATCTATTGTTGCGGAATAACCATAACCACCAAACAGTCCCAGTAATTTTTGTGCACCATGTGGAAATATTACCAAACCAAGTGTTAATCTTGCAATGCTAAATCCAATCTTTGGATTTGTCGTTAAAAGTGTTTTTGCTAAATGTTTCATAATGTTTAAGATTTAAAATTGTTTATAAAGTTTTTCGGTAATACAAACCGAAAGATGATTTTTCTATAGGATTGGGTCCATACTGGTCAAAGTCAAGACCAATACCCAATTGGTGCCCTTTATAAGACACACCCGCACGTAATTGCTGAAAACTTCTGGAATGCGTTTTAAACTCGTCCCAGACAGTTAAAAACTGTCCATTTAACCAAAGAGATAGATTGTGATTTATAGGTGTGTTAAATTGAAACTGCGCAAACGCTTCAGCATAGCTATCATTGGTTTGCTCAGAATGGGCTATAGTAGGAATAATTACAAATACTACTCGTGAATGTTTTAGTGCAAACTTTGCTGACAAACGTTCTGAATACCCAGCAATACTGTTGTAATATAAAGATGGACCAATTGAAACATTCTCATTAATATTCCAGAATAGCGTAGGCTGTACTCCGATCTCATCAAAGACTTGATTTTCTTCATCTCTAAATTTTTGAAAGAAGGCCAGTGTATTAATGCTAAGAGTTTTGCTCTTATTAATGGTATAACTGGAGTATAATGTAAAATCTGTTTTATCAAGACCAGAAAACAGTTCTACTTGAGTAAATTGTGCTTGTAAGTGGTTTACAAACCCAATTGTAAAAAACGATGTAATGATGATTATTCTTTTCATGCTTCAAAATTCCGACAGGAACACATGAAAAAAAATGAACTAGTTTAAGACTTTTACATTCTGTTGACTTTCGATATTATTTTACTCATAAATTCTGGAGTAATACCGATATAGCCTGCAAGGTCTTTTTGGGTAATTCTATTTACAATTTGAGGATATTTGCTTTTGAACTCTATATATCTTTCCTCAGCGGTTAAGGATATGCCATGGTTGGAACGTTGTATATAACTTATAAGTGACTTTTGGTATAGAATGCGATAAAACTTTTCGAATTTTGGTATTTCTTGAAATAGTAGATCATAATTAGCCCTGGATATACCCAATAATTCTGAGTGCTCTGTAGCCTTAATAAAATAAGGTGTTGGTTTTTTCATCATAAAACTTGCAATGTCTCCGGTCCAATAGTCCTCTACTGCAAACATGGATATGTGAGGAGCACCTTCTTCATCCATTGTATAAACCTTTAGACATCCTTTAGTAATAAAGTACTCGTATTTGGTAACATCACCTGCCTGCATTAAAAATGCCTTCTTCTTAACTTTAATCTCCGTAAGTAATGAAAGGTATTTTTGCTTTTCCAACTCGGTTAAATCAATAAACCTAGCTATATTGTTAAGTATTAGAGTATGTGATTCTTTATAGTACAATTTCTGTCTCTTATACACATCTGACGCTGCCGACGAAGAGGATAGTGTAG
>CAJXUU010000519.1 GCA_913061325.1 uncultured Saprospirales bacterium
TCTACACTATCCTCTTCGTCGGCAGCGTCAGATGTGTATAAGAGACAGTTACAAGCCCTTGTAGCTTAACTAAATGACATTGGGTTTGCAACCTCGATCCCCACTATCCTTACTTAACCACAACCACCTGCCCAGTATAAAGCTCATCTCCTCCATCGTACACTTTATACACATAGACACCTGACGGAAGATTCTGCAAATCCAATATCGTACTCGCCCTTTCCAAAACCGCTGACTTCACCTCCCTACCCGAAACATCATAAAATCGAACAACTCCATCCAACGCTATATAATTATGAAAATTAATAGTCAAATAATCGGACGTTGGATTTGGGTAAATGCTAATATCTACCGCAACCTCTCGATCAATCGTAGATGTAGTACCTAGCATGATCGTCTTACAGCTTGTACTCGTATCATAGATATTACTAACAGTAAGGCAGACTTCGTAAACACCTTTCTCGGCATAGGTATGATTGGGCTCTAGCTCGTCAGATGTATTGCCATCTCCGAAGTCCCATAAATAATCTTGTGGGTCAAAGTAACTGAGATCAAAAAAGTGGACACGGAGATCTTCTAGGGTATCTTGGACGTAGCGGAACTTTGCTACAGGGTGATTATTGAGACCGAGGGTATCGCCGGGACTATCGTCTAGTGGGCCGAGGCGGAAGTTGGGGAAATTGGGTACTCCTCTTCCTATAGAAGTTGGTATGACTATACTATGTTGATCTACATCACAAGCTTCTCCCTTCCAATTGGGATTATTGATCCTATGAAATCTTCTTGAACTTCCTGTGATTGTGCTTATATAAATTTTGCCATCGGGTGCTAAAGCCATCCAGCCAAATTGGCTAACTAATGCAGTAACAGAATCAAGGTCTGTAGGGTAATAATAAATATAACCGTCATCAATAGCTACTGTTTCCCTAGATTCAATAATATCTTCCGATTCCATATCATACTGATATATTCGCCAGCTATCTGTAGCATATAGAAATCTACCATTTGGTGAAAAACTAACTCCTTGACTAAATGAAGTTCCAACTAGTTTATCCTGAACTACATTTGATATTAAGCCTGTGACTCTATCAAAATCTGCAATATATATCCCTGCTCCATCAGTCCCAAATTTATCTAAGGAACACATTCCTAATTTTGATCCATCATTAGAAAAGTATAATTGTCCCTGAACGCCATCAAAAGAGCTGCCAAAGCATTGTTCTCCACGAAAACTAAGCCCACCTGGATCCAGCAGATATTTATAAAAGCAAGAGTGATCTCTATTAGTAAAGATTAACCAACTGTCTCTTCCATTTCCATGTTTCACAGCATTCAAGTTACCGTTGCCTAATGTGTCGCCCTCAAAAAGAATAATATCTCTTTCCAGTAATATGAAATCATCTTCTATTTTTTCCGCTATAGAGTATTTCATCTCCAACGTATTTAATGCCTCCAAAGTAAAAGAACTATAAAATATATAGAATAAATCTTCGCTATCAGGAAGCGGGAGGATTATTGCTCCCTGGATTGTAGGTAAACCATCATTTATTACAACATCCCCTACATTAATATTCCAATTGTCCCATTGCGAATTGTAATTTATTGTATCCTCTATTATATCATGATTTCCATTGTATAACACTTGACCATTTGTATACAGTAATAATTGACCAATCTCATCACATATTGATGCATTTGTAGTACGTATATCCCATATCCTATTTTTATCATAATGAATTTTTGGTGGGTCAAAATTAAAATCAAAATTCGTAGCTCCATTGAGACTATCTAAAGTTTGCAGAGGATCAATATTATCAATCGCACTTGATCCAAATAACCAGATATGGTCTTGCCTCTGGGCATTTAGTCCATGCATCATTATTATTACTACAATATAGATTATGAAGCTACGAATCATAGATTATTTTATTAATATTACTTTTTGCGTGAGCCTTGATCCATCAGAGAAAACGCATTCAACAAAGTAGATACCATTCATGTGTTGCGAAAGATCAATTTGTTTTGAGTCGTTTATTTCTTTCACCAATTTACCTGATTGGTTCATAACTCTAATTCCTTCAATTTCTAAATTTTCGTTATTTACATCAAGCATAAATATACCTGACGAGGGATTAGGACTAATATGAATTTCTACATCAGCAAGTTCAGCATCATCATTTCGGTTCTCACTTTGAGAGCATGCATCTTCTGATTCAGTAAACACGCTAATCCCATAGTAAGACTCCAATAGACTTCTTGCCTCGTATAAAGCTTGGCCATTTTCTTTACTGCAGCTATTCGCTATTTCAATTAAATTTTCTTTTTGAGTAAAAGCTGTCTCTTATACACATCTCCGAGCCCACGAGACAGGCAGAAATCTCG
>CAJXUU010000520.1 GCA_913061325.1 uncultured Saprospirales bacterium
TCTACACTATCCTCTTCGTCGGCAGCGTCAGATGTGTATAAGAGACAGATTGGAATCTGATATTTCGAAACTTGGCACTTCAGTTCTTGGAATGGTTAATATTAGTTCTATTATAGAGGATATAATAGCTGACAATCACAAGTATCATGAAAATATGGGGTTTATAGAATCCATAAACCTTTTAAAAGGTGCTTATGAGGAAGACAGATATTTTACCTGGCCAACAAGTTATAGAGCCTGTAAAGCATGTGAGTTTAAAACTAACAGTACAGAGGAACAGGAAGGAAAATTATCGGGATTCAAGACCTGTTTTAAGAAGCAACACAATTGGACAGATTCAGATTTTGAAACTCCAAATATATTTGATATCTGGGATTTTAGACGGGGAGAGCAATTGTTTTCTGAAGGTGTTATTTTTAAAAGAGATTTAACGCCAGATGTTATTGGGTATAAAGAGGAAGCTGGCAAACTCTCGAGAACAGAACGCCAGTGGATTCAAATTGAAAAGGACCTCAATAATGATGATACAAGTTATGTAGATGTAGAAGGTCTACGACAAGAAATGAGTTCATGGGTTTATCCTTTACATTTTATCGACTTTGAAACTAGTACGGTAGCACTACCGTTTAATAAGGGGCGAAGACCTTATGAGCAAATAGCCTTCCAGTTTTCACATCATATTTACAATGAAGATGGTGGCATTATTCATGCACCAGAATACATCAATGACCAGCCTGGTGCATTTCCTAATTTTGAATTTATAAGGCAATTAAAAAAAAGTTTAGAGGCCAAAAAAGGAACCATTTTTAGGTTTTCGACGCATGAAAATTCAATATTAAATGCAATTTATGAACAGTTATTGGATTCTGAAGAAGATGATAGAACGGAGCTTATAGAATTTATTCAAACCATATCTCATAGTAAAAGAGAGAGTCCAGTAAAATGGACAGGTAACCGGGATATGGTAGACCTTTGCGAGGTTATTAAAAGGTTTTATTACAATCCACATACAAAAGGCAGTAACTCCATTAAAATGGTACTGCCAGCAGTTTTGAAAAGTAGTGAGTTCCTTAAGAAGAAATACGTACAACCTATTGGGAGTATAGGTGTATCAAGTAATAATTTTGATTCTAATCACATTTGGTTAAAGATGGAGCAAGGTGTGGTGATTAATCCATATAAGCTTTTGCCAAAAGTTTTTGAAGATTGGACTGAAGAACAAATAGAACAATCGCTTTCTGAAATTGAAGATATTGCCGATGGTGGTGCAGCGCTAACTGCATATGGAAAACTACAATATGTGGATATGACCAAACAAGAAAGGGAACAACTCTCAAATGCTTTGCTTAAATATTGCGAGTTGGATACTCTAGCCATGGTCATGATATTTGAACATTTTAAGGAGGATTTAGTAAACTAACATTATGTGAAAGTTTAAATAGTTCACTTAAAATGGTTTGTATTAGTTTTAGACTATAGTTATTTATTGATACAAATTTGTGGACTAAAATCAAGTAAAACAGTAAGCTTTGTATTATTTTAATTGTGAGTCTAAAAACAATACAGTATCTTAGATTTAACAAACCGAATCAAGATGTATTACTACTATTCTCGAATTTCTACATTGAGCCAAAATTCAAGTCGCCAAATTGCAAATTTTAAAATGCATAGCGAATTCAATCCTGAAAATTTATTTATAGATAAGGTCCAAGGTAATGTGCCTTTTTTGGAACGCCCTGAAGCTTCAAAATTATTCGATGTGGTTACTGGTCCTGATAAAAAAAGTGCTACTATAGTAGTAGATAGTATTGACCGTTTGGGTAGAAATCTAATTGACATACTTAACACTATAGAGCTATTTACAGCTAATGGCATCAATCTGAAATCCTTAAAGGAAGGGTTTGAAACATTGGTTAATGGTGAAAAAAATCCGATTGCTATGGTAGTGGTCTCTGTTATGGGTTCTATAGCCGAAATGGAGCGTAACCGTATAAAAGAGCGAACGTCAGAAGGGATTAAGATTGCACAGGCTAAAGGAAAATTCAAAGGACGTCGACCTGGCTCTGTACAGTCCAGTGCTCGCCTACTGGAACGTCACCCAAACATTGTCAAGAAGTTAAACAAAGGTCTTACAGTACGCGAAGTGGCTGAAATTGTTGGAAAATCTACCACTACGGTGATGAAAGTGAAAAGGGTGTTGAATAGAAAAGTAGAATAGAATCATTTCATGTAATGGTATTAGCGATAAATGATGATTATCCTCCAATGATTAATTGAGTATTTCACGAACCACAAGGACATCAAACAACATTATGAAAATAATCTTACTTAACGATTGTAATCCTGATTGCTGTCTCTTATACACAT
>CAJXUU010000521.1 GCA_913061325.1 uncultured Saprospirales bacterium
CGAGATCTTCACTATCCTCTTCGTCGGCAGCGTCAGATGTGTATAAGAGACAGCTGTATGTAAATACCCATAATCTGTAGCTCCAGAGTTTACTTGATTTATAATCAATCTATTGTAATCATTATATTCTACTTGATTAACACCAACATAAGTTCCATTTTCAGCTTTACTTGGATCTACCATAAATAATGCTGTATTTAAATACTCTCTGCGTGTTCCATCTCTATCAATCATATGAACAACATATCTAGGTGTCTCGGATAATGGTTCGTAAGCGAGAACATGGAACTTTTGTTGTCTCTCCATCGATTCACCATTTAAATTCATTATTTGCCATTTTTTATATCCTGGTCTTCCACTAATGTTATAAGTCATATATAGAAGTGCTGAAGTTCTATTATTAGCTGATTCTGGAGTTTCAACTATGGAAGTAGTGAACAATAATTTGTCTGGTTTCTCATTACTGTTATCATCATTTATAATATGGAATTTGCCTCTATTGATTCCGCTGGAAGTCTGTATTTCATCGTTAATATAGACATTGAATATGCAACCTTCCGGCATATTATTGCGATTCTTGTTGTATATATACCAATACCCATTTTTATAGTAGATACCAACCTCGTTTCTGTTAGAAACTAACCCATTACTATTGGAGCGTTGTAAAGCCACAATTTGATGCGAAATTATAAATTTTGCTGATGGATTATTGTCTAATTTAGGATGTCGCAATCGAGTATCATAAGATCCAGTAAATATTTGTATTTGACTTCTGTTTCTGTTTTGATGAACGTAAACGTTAGGATTGCTTCTGGGAAGGGCAAGAACATTAAATTTTACCCCTAATGGTAATCTGCCACCATCCAAATTTTGGATTTTCCATTTTCCTCTGACATAGCTAACACCGATTGGATGATTATTAATTGCACCATCTTCAGAAATGTTTTGGGTCACAAATAAAACTTTTTCTTCTTGAAAGTTCGTTAACGGATTGTCTAGAGTGGTTGCGCTATTTATTGATGATGACAAAGTGTTACTTGTGTCTGTTTCATGCAAAAAGGCATTTCCATAGCTCACTTGAGCAATCATTCCATTATTCGATAGGATTATTAATACGTGAATTAATAAAATAACTATTTGATGTTTGATTGATTTTTTCATAATTATAGTGTTTAAGTTAGATTAACTAAATTAATAATCATCTTGTTAAGATCAAATTGACGACAATTTATCCAAATAATTGTAAGGAAAATCCCCGTTTACAAGGTGGGGAATTACCCCTATTTTAAGATTGGCATTATGTTCATGCACTGTACTCCAGTCTGGGGTTGTCCAGCCTAGACTTTCTTTTACATTGTACGTCCAAACCTTCCTTGTGCATAACGTCTCGGCTATGGTTAGTCCGGGAATTAAAATTACGGAATTTTCGATTAAGCACTTAGCCAAAACTTTTTATTTTGTTTTATCTTTTTTGTTCTAAAGCCAAATCAAAAGATTTGGCGGACTTGGTTAAAAGCTCTAAACTTTGGGTTAAGCACCAAAACCCGTATTAATTATAGCCATTGTTGGCAAATCGTTTTTTTTATTCATCAGGTAATAGGTCAGATGTAAATCCACTATTTTTTTCCCATTCCCTAACTCTTTTCATTCTCTTTTTTTCAATAAATTCTCCAGTCCAAGGGTCGAATGAGTAAACATTATATTTATATACAATCCTTGAACGTCCTTCATCTTTAATGTCCTTTATTTCATTTGTAAATTCAGTTATATAATACTTAAACTGTCCGTTATAAAATTCAGCTTTTTTGAATTTTTCCCATTTTAAAAATTCCGATACTTTTTCTAAATTATTTACTTGTAAACCTTTTGTTTTTGCAATTTCAATCGCTTTGTTTTTATCAATTTGGAATGTTTTATTATTGGATTTCACGTTTTCAAATCCGTAATTATTCCAGAACCCTTCGTTAGGAATATATTCTCCTTTTTCGTCCAGTTCAATTCCAATCATTTCGTCATACCATTCTGAGGTATTTAATTTTACTTGGTATCTAAATAAAAATTTTGTTGGTTTTCTTTCAATTGGTTCTGTCCAACTACCAACATAACCATCTTCATCATAAGCATAACAATTGAAATCAAAACGAACGTGCTCCTCGAAGAATTCTTTGCTATATGTATTGATTATTAAATTGTCCGCTTTGGTTTTCATTCTTTCGAGAGTGTCGTGAAATGGATACAGTGATTTATTGACTTCACAAACTGCATTATCATAATCTCTCGTATACATTAATTGTCCATCAAAATTGTACTCTTTCCAAATTCCTGTCTCTTATACACATCTCCGAGCCCACGAGACAGGCAGAAA
>CAJXUU010000522.1 GCA_913061325.1 uncultured Saprospirales bacterium
CGAGATTTCTGCCTGTCTCGTGGGCTCGGAGATGTGTATAAGAGACAGGTTATGTAGTGATCATGACCAACAAATACATTGATGACAAATTAGTTCTGAGTAAATTGATTAGAAATAATTATAAGTTTATTGGAGTTTTAGGCAGTAAGGCAAAACTAAAAACAATGTGGAAGGACCTTCTTAAAGAAGGTTTTACAAATGAAGAATTGGACACAATATATGCACCTATAGGTTTGTCTATTAAAAGCGAAACTCCGGCAGAAATAGCTGTGAGTATTGCTGCCCAAATTATTCAAGTTAAAAACAAAAAATAGACAAATTCAATCAGTCATAATCCAAGAAGGGTCAAAGTAGTGCAAGCATAAAAAACTTCAGTTAACCACGACCCAAGAAGGGGCAAACTATTATAGACGGATTAAATCCGTCTATAATTGATGGGAATAGCTTTATTTTGGCGATATTTTTGCCCGAAGGATGCAAAAATAGTGACAAAATCATTACCGTGTCCAGGAACCAGAGCGTTTACATTGACAAAAAACAAAAGCAAAGTAATTATTAATGACAGAAAGAGATGAATATTTCATGAAGCGAGCTATTACAATGGCAGAAAAAGGAATGGAATCAGGGGCAGGAGGTCCATTTGGCTGTGTGATTGTAAAAGACAATGAAATAGTTGCAGAAGGACATAATAAGGTGACATCTACCAATGATCCAACAGCTCATGCGGAGGTGGTAGCAATAAGAGAAGCATGTCGAAAATTAGGAACATTCCAATTGGATGATTGCATCATTTATACTTCCTGCGAACCTTGTCCAATGTGTTTTGGAGCGATCTATTGGGCAAGACCTAAAATGGTATATTATGCTTGCACTAAGGGAGATGCGGCCAAAATTGATTTTGATGATCAATTCATTTACGATGAATTAGAAAAGAAAATTGATGACAGAGATATACCATTCGTTAGATTATTGAGGAAGGACGCTATCCCTGTTTTTGATAAATGGACTAAAAAAGTAGATAAGACTGAATATTAATGCCATTCTGTATAGACTACAATGAATATTGATAATCAAATTTGAAATTGAAGACGAGTTTAAGAAAACATTGTACTTTGTAAATAACTAAAACAGTATAGATCTAATGGAATCATCTGACCTTTTAAAAATCATTCAAGGTATCCCGAAAGCAGAACTTCACTTGCATATTGAAGGGAGTTTTGAACCCGAACTCATGTTCGAAATAGCCAAAAGGAATAATATAGCCTTGGAATATGATTCTATCGAATCCATTAAGAAGGCTTACAAGTTTAATAATCTTCAAGAATTTTTGGACATCTACTATACGGGTGCTCAAGTATTGATTCATGAGCAAGATTTTTTCGATTTGACTTGGGCTTATTTAACTAAGGTGCACAGCCAAAATGTAGTCCACGTAGAGATATTTTTTGACCCACAAACACATACGGATAGAGGAGTTGGGTTTGATGTTGTTATTAATGGCATTACTAGAGCACTTGAAAAGGCCAATCAGGAGTTAAATATTTCATATAAACTCATCATGTCTTATCTCAGGCATTTGAGCGAAGAAGAAGCATTCAAAACGCTTGAATCATCTCTGCCTTATAAGCATTTGATCGATGGTGTGGGTTTAGACTCTTCTGAGAAAGGTAATCCTCCTAGTAAGTTTGTCAATGTATTTAAAGCCTCTGCAAATCAGGGTTACAAATTAGTAGCCCATGCAGGAGAAGAAGGTCCAGCAGACTATATATGGGAAGCACTCGACCTTTTGAAAGTTGTAAGAGTAGACCATGGGAATCGTTGTTTAGATGACGACACCTTGGTTCAAAGATTAATAGAGGAAAATATACCATTAACTTTATGTCCATTAAGTAATGTAGAACTCAAAGTCATCCAAAAAATGGAGGATCATCCCGTTGTCAAAATGCTAGATAGAGGGATATTGGCAACGATACACTCAGACGATCCCGCATACTTTGGAGGCTATATGAATGAAAATTATTATGAAACAGCTAAGGCTCTAAATTTAAATAGAGATCAATTGATGCAATTGGCGATCAATGCTTTTGAAGCGAGCTGGTTGACTCGTGAAGCTAAAGAAAATCATATTTCTGAGGTAAAAAACTATTTCAATACGTTGAATATTGAATGAAATTCGAAAGGGTAGTGGTCACGAAATTGAAAAAATTACAAATCGAAAAGCATGGAAGACTTTTATTGTGACCAAGTAATCCCGGGTAAAGTTAAAGTTGATATCATTTTTGAAACAAAAGAGGTTATGGCTTTTCATCACACCAATCCTTATTGGGAAAAGCATGTCGTAATCATACCTAAAACACACAT
>CAJXUU010000523.1 GCA_913061325.1 uncultured Saprospirales bacterium
TCTACACTATCCTCTTCGTCGGCAGCGTCAGATGTGTATAAGAGACAGCGATATGATAGATTACCGCTTTCATATAAAGAGATTGTTCGAGAACCTGTGTGGGATTTATCTAAAAACTCAGCAGGACTGTCAATTAGATTTTATTCTAATTCCACTTCACTTAGCGTAAAATGGACTGTTCTAAATAATTTTAAAATGAATCACATGGCTGAAACCGGTATTAAAGGCATTGATTTATACTTTAACAATAAGGGTAATTGGCAATATCTAAATACTGCTCGGCCAGACAGTATAAATAATGAATACCTGCTAATAAATAATATGGCAAGTGAAATGCGAGAGTTTAAGATGTTTTTACCGCTATATGATGGCCTTGTAAATATTGAAGTAGGCATTGATTCTAATAGTGTGATTAAAAAACCATTAAAGAATAACAGTAAACCAATCGTCTTTTATGGAACCAGTATAACACAAGGTGGTTGTGCATCTCGTCCAGGAATGGCACATACCAATATTATTTCCAGAAAATTAAATATCGACTGCATAAACTTTGGGTTTAGTGGAAACGGAAGGATGGAACAACCAATAGCTAAATTGATATCAGAATTAAACCCTGCTTTCTATGTGATTGAATGTTTACCAAATATGATGAGTGCAGAGCAAATTACGAATAGAACCATCCCTTTGGTAAAAACTATTAGAGAGAAGCGCCCTGAAACACCCATCATTTTTGTTGAAAATTTTATATATGAACCGTCAATTTTGGATAAAGAGATGGATGCGAATATTAAGAAATTGAATACAGCTCTGAAAAATGAATACACAAAAATGGTTGAAGGTGAATTTGACAATATTTTTTATGTCAATAGTGAGAATGCTACTGGAGATGATCATGAAGGAACAGTTGATGGAGTCCACTTCACCGATTTGGGTTTCATCAGGTATGCAGATTTTCTTATAGACAAGTTTGTTCAATTTGGACTTATAACTAAAGAATAAAATATACTATCAAATTACTGGTTGTTTTGAATAATAAAAACACGAAACCATAACAATATATGATCACAGCATATCTGTTCGTTCCTCACAGAGACGCTGGATATAATCATCCGTTGTCGGTAATGAAAATTCAAAGAAAACACATCACATACTAATTCTTATCATATGTTTGCCTATATTTGCCATGACCAAAATGCGCAAACATGAATTTCGGTGAAAAAATAAGATCTCTTCGAGAAGAGCAAGGTATGATTATCAGAGAACTTGCAGCTTCACTTAAAGTAGACACTTCGACAATTTCTAAGATTGAAAACTGTCAACGTCATGCAACAAAAAAGCAAGTATCTGATTTATCTACAGCATTAAATGCAGATTTCCTAGAGTTAGAGGCCTATTGGATGGGAACGAAAATCTATGAAATGATACAAGATATCACTAATCCAGCTAATGCATTGATTGTAGCAGAGGAACAAGTGACTTATCAAAAACTTAATAAAAAGAAACAGAACCAAATATGAACTCAATAGATCTATATAGTGGTATAGGAGGTTGGACTCTTGGAATGAAGCTCTCAAATATTAATAATATTGCATCATATGAATGGTGGCACGAGGCAAACCAAACACATAATTTCAATTTTGAAACCACCCATAGGGAGATAGATATCAGAAAAATTGACGTCAAACATTTATCCTTTGATAAAAATATTGATTTTGTTGTAGGAAGTCCTCCTTGTACTCAATTCTCTTATGCCAACAAAGGAGGGAATGGAGATATTAGTGATGGTCTTGTTGACATTTCTAAATTCCTTGAAGTAGTTAATTATTTGAAACCCAAATATTGGGCTATGGAGAATGTTCCAAGAGTTGCAGGAATACTTGAAAAGGAAATAGAAAAAGGAGGAGCGCTCCATAAATTCAAACATCTTGTAAAGGTTATTAAAGTAGTTGATTCAGCAGATTATGGAGTACCTCAGAATAGAAAAAGAATGATTGCAGGTAATTTTCCTGTGGACCTATTCGATTCGTACAAAACAAAAATCACACAAGTCACTCTTGGAGAAGTACTAAGTTCTTTAAGCAAGAAAATAGTCACGGACCCAAACTATGGATATCAGATAAATAGAAATGAAGTTACTGAATTAGAGAATGAAGCTTCTCTAACTCCACAGGAAGAAAGAATTAATAGAGATGCAAAAACTTACCATCCTATTTACAATAATATGTCTTTCCCAGATAAATTAAATCGCCCAAGTAGAACGGTGACCGCAACTTGTACTAGAGTTTCTAGAGAAAGTATTATTGTTGAAGCACAGAAGCTGTCTCTTATACACATCTGACGCTGCCGACGAAGAGGATAGTG
>CAJXUU010000524.1 GCA_913061325.1 uncultured Saprospirales bacterium
TACGAGATTTCTGCCTGTCTCGTGGGCTCGGAGATGTGTATAAGAGACAGTGACGCTGTTGTTATTGAATTCTACAGCACAACTGATCCTAAATTGTACAATTGGAACTTGTCAGAAATCATAAATAATAGAATTGTTAAAATACTGAAAAAGCAAAAAAGCTCATGACAGTGCACCAAAGACGATAAAATGCCTTTTGAATAAACCATGTTAAATTAAGCAAAGGATAAAACTTGAGTTTGATTAGGAGAAGATAAAACGCGGTTCCAAAGAGCATTAAAAATGGTTTTATATTAACCCTTATCTCTTCTTACTTTAACTAATTACATTTGGTTTACATTATTTTACACTTCTGGAGTGTATTTAGAATATTTGCTGTGTACTTTTATAAAATCAACAAACAATTAAAAGGTATGCAAAGTAAAATCTTTAATACACTGTCTATTTTATGCCTATGTGCAATTATGTCTTTTGCACAAAACAACACAACTATTGAAGACAGTAAAGTAGAAGAGTCTATAGCAAAAGGGAACCCAAAAAAGCAAGAACCACACAAATATGGTGGCTGGTATTGCCCTGATAATTTAAATGGTTTTCCTGCTGTAGATATTAAAAATTGGGAAAGTGTACCTGTTGTTAATGGAAGGTTGGCAACTAGGGAAGAAACACAAAATGGTACTTCCTTAATTTATGTTGATGATGAAAAATATCCAGATGCTAAACCCTTGGATATGAAAATGCCTAAACTGGCTCGATTTTACAACATTCATTCAGGAAAAGAAGAAATTGTAATTGTTATACAAGCTATAAATATTTCAAATGATCCGGTTGTAGGGTTTAGATAT
Source organism: uncultured Saprospirales bacterium (assembly GCA_913061325.1). Taxonomy (GTDB): domain Bacteria; phylum Bacteroidota; class Bacteroidia; order Chitinophagales; family Saprospiraceae; genus CAJXUU01. Next base: position 846 of record CAJXUU010000524.1, read on the forward strand.
TTAAATGGAGGAAATGGCAGCGCCCGATTAAATGCAGTCAAGTTTCTTTCTGATAATGAGATAAAAAACATTTCATCTTCCCGTTTCGTTACGCTCAATATCAAAATAAATGCTACTAAAGATGAAGTTTGGAACGTGTTAACCAAACCAGAATACACCAAAACGCTTCAAGCTATTTTTGATAAGGAAAATACATTTATGGCTCGTTGGGATAAAGGAGTAAAAGTTAATTATGCCTATCCTCACGGAGGTGCTATTACTTCAGAATTTGCTGGTGGTGTATGGGGCAATCAGTACATTCAAATTGATTGTGAGAAGGGCGATTATCAATATGTTCAAAAATTCCTTGTTTCAGAAAACGATGAAACAAAAAAATCAGAATTACACATCGTGTGTGGCCCATATGGTGATGATTTTAAAGATCAAAAAGTCATTTTAAATAACTGGATTCAAAAAGTTAAAGCGTTGAGTGAAAAAATATAGTAGTTGTTTTATAACTAGATCTAACAAAATATAGACTGCATGACCTTTCGACAAGCTCAAGGGAACAAGGTAGTTTAGTTAAACCGCTGAGGGCAATCTATTAATCATTCAAAATGGCGATTTGATACAACTGATCTGGATGCAAAATCTATTATGCTTTTTGGGAAACTCAAATTCAATAAGGTAAAATGATTATGGATAGAAAATTATTGCCTATGAAACTTAGTACTATAGTTGGACTTTTGATTGTGATGCTTGTTTGTTCCTGCGTTCAGAAAACAACGAAAATCGAGAACGGTACTGACCAACCCATCAAGTCAAATATTGGGCTTAGTATTGAATACGGCCCTAACCTAGGAACAACCCATATTGACAATTTAGGAATTAGGCACTTTTATGTACATAGCACTGCTATAATCACTAATGACAGTATCGTTCCAATTCACATTCAATTTGCTTTGTCATATGAATACGAATTCCCAGCTTTTTGTGGAGATACTAACAAGTATAAAATCTTCATATTGCCAGAAGAACTGACACCAGATACAGCGACAATATATAACAACATAGTTAATGGACAACATGACTTTTTAAACACGCCCTTGGATAAATCCAATATCTTAAATAAAACCCTTAAATCTGGTAAAAAATGTGTTGTTACGATTGGAGTACTAATTCCCAAACCTACGAATTGTGCTGCAGTTCCTAGAGCTATATTTTCATATGATAATATAGCACTTTATAACAAATGTGATAGTCAAATAAATCGAGCTATATCAACCGATCCTAAATTTGAAATTGGAGTTAAACTTGAATATTATAATCAAAGAAAATTTATATCACCAGAAGATGGTTGTGCCATCATTACCTTTGGTCAAATATCTTACTAATTCAAATGAGACTTCAAATTCTATATTATCTTTTTCAAAGAATATGGCAAAAAAAAATACTTTAGATGGACGAATATAAATGAGAAACCTTTTAGCGGATAATAAAAAACAAATCATTGTATAAAAAATATATTCATGA
>CAJXUU010000525.1 GCA_913061325.1 uncultured Saprospirales bacterium
CCTCTTCGTCGGCAGCGTCAGATGTGTATAAGAGACAGGAAACCAATACATTCAAATTTTTAGAAATTTAATATTGATGAAGACATAAAGAGAATTGATCTTCAATACTATTGCTTTTCAATCCGGTTTTAGATAACTTTGCTAAGTATCAAAAAATTATGTTTTGATGATTGTACTCTAACTTCCTGTGAGTTCATGCATCATGATCACAAAAAAAAAAAAATGAAAATACGATTCTTACTTGCTCTTTCTTTTTTAGCTATTAGCAGCACCAATGTATTAGCGCAAGACATCTTTGATAAAAACAAAATCTCACTACGTTCTCAATGGGACTTAGGGGACTCTATCAGTCTTAAAAAAGGCCTATATAAGATCAACCAATACAAACCCTTGTATTTTTTATTAGGAAACTTCACCAACAACATCAATCAAAAGCCTGTTAGTGACAACCCTAATAATTCGGCTCTAAACCCAATTCCACTTAACAACAAAGAGCTCAAATTTCAAGTCAGCTTTAAAACAAAGGTGGCTAACAAACTCTTCAATACCAAATACGGCGGAGATCTTTGGGTAGGCTATACACAAACATCACGTTGGCAATTATATAATAGTGAATTGTCCCGTCCTTTTAGAGAAACCAATTATGAACCAGAAATCATGTATATAGTGCCTACTTTCTATTCTTTTTGGGGAATTCAAAGTGTTTTTGCCGGTATTGGCATCAATCACCAAAGTAATGGTCGTGAAAACCCTTTCTCGCGTAGCTGGAATAGAATTATTGCACAAATAGCCTGGGAAACAAAAAATACAAGTATTATAATTAGGCCTTGGTGGCGTGTTCAAGAAGCTCCAGATATGGATGACAACCCTGGAATTGAGAATTTTATTGGCCGTGGAGAATTGTTAGTTACCTATGGAAAAGGCAAACACGATTTAAGTGTAATCGGTCGTCACTCTTTACGATTCGGAGATAAAAACAGAGGAAGCATACAAATTGATTATGCCATACACCTTTGGGACAACCTTAAGTTTCATACTCAGGTATTTCATGGTTATGGAGAAAGCATGATCGATTTTAATCATAAGCAAACCACCATTGGATTTGGGTTCTCATTGATTGAATGGAGATAAGAAGTATGCATTTTTCTATTTGAAAAATTGGTTCCAATTATAAAGCAGATAAAAAAATTATAGCTTTATTGACTTACCACTTAGTTTCTCAAAATGCACTAGCAACCTGTAGGCAACATAATATTTATAAATATTACTTACATAATGCACCGTTTCTTTCCCAATGTGCTCAGCGGTTAACACCTCAACATTATTAAACCATACATTTGGATCCAAGCCCCTGTTTAATGCTTTTTTTCTTAAAGAATTTATTTTAGCAGGTCCTGCATTATAACTTGCCAGCGCCAATAAATGTTTATTTAGCAGGTCTATTTCTGGGTGATGATAATGCCTATCGATGATATATCTAATATATTTAACTGCTGCGTGAATATTATTTTCAATTTTCCACACATTTTCAATCCCAATAGGTTTCCATGAAGCAGTTGTTGGCTTTATTTGCATGATTCCGACGGCTCCTGCACTACTCTTTTTTTGCTGATTTAATCCAGATTCTTGAAACCCTTGAGCAACCAACAATAGCCAATCTAAATTATAAGTACCTCCGTATTTTTGAAAATGATGCTTTGTGGTTGATAATTTTTTCAATTCACTTTCTGAATTATGCTTTTTCAACTGTCCAGATCCTCGGAAGTATTTATTGTATAATACATTGCCATAAAAACTCCCTTGTTTGTGAGTTCGCAGAAAAGCGTTGATTTTCTTTGTTAATTGTGGGGTGTTCTTTCTAATAGCCCAAGCTGTATTTAAATCTTCTTTTAGCGGAAATTCATCATAAACAACAATATCATTTAATACGCTTTTCCAGTGATCAGCCATATCATTTAACATGACAGTATAAGAAACAGTCTCTTTATGAATTAGCTGAATAATATCTTCTTCATCTAAGTAAGGTGAAGCTTCTATTATATGAATTGGTGAGATGCTATCCTTTTTAAAAGATTCATTTACCGCAATTAAACTACTGTAAAAGCTGCTTTTTTTTCTAACATATACTTTTTTTCCAGACAAGTCCCTCAAGTTTTTTAAAGCTGGAGCATTGGCTCCTGATACAATAACCTCTGTATTGTTTTTATGAGTTACCCTAGAAAAATCGACTTTTTTGGCAGCTATAGAATCTATGATGACACCACCAACTGCAATATCTCCAAAACCTGTCTCTTATACACATCTCCGAGCCCACGAGACAGGCAGAAATCTC
>CAJXUU010000526.1 GCA_913061325.1 uncultured Saprospirales bacterium
CAGGCAATATACCTTGCTCGAGAAATTGAGTTTTGTCTATACCATTGAAGTCTAATGTGGATACATCAAAATAATCCGCCAAATCTCTAGATGTAATTACTACAGGTATGCCCGGTATTAATGTAAATCTTTTAAAATTAGTGAGATTAGATGTAGAGATTGAAACACCATTAGACTCTATACTCAACCTTAGTCTTACATCATATTGCTTGACGGAGAAATCATTTAAGGTCAAGCTCAAAAATAGATTATTGCTATTTCTTATGCTTTCGCTTTCCAGCTGGGGCAAGTTAGTATAATTAGATGTAAGTGTTAAATCTACATCCTGTGCAGATGTATACGTGTTGAAACTTAGTAATGCTATCACTAAAGTGAATGCATACCTTGTCCAGTAAGCTGCATGCTTATTTCTGTCCATTTATGGAGTATTAATTGGTTAATGATCTATTCTAGCTTACTTCTTCACCTTGTTGTAATGTTCATCCTTCAAATCAATAAAAGTAATTGGTACTGAAATTGATATATCTATAGTAAGCTACGCCAAACATATAAAGATTTTTTATAATACGATAACAATTCATGAAAAAATATAATAATATATTAAAAGTATTTTCCATATTTATCTTCCTAATAATTAGTACAGTATACTTAAGGGGACAAAATACGAGCACTAAAAATCTAGATTCTCTAATTCTAGCTAAGTCCAAATCCTATATTAAAACAGATCTATCGGCTCAAGGAAAAATTGCTTTATCCACTGAAATAAATTATAATCCAAAAAATAAATCCAATTTTTTAAATTATAAAATACAAGGAAATATCCAAACGAACATCTTTGGATTCACAACTCCGGTAAACTTTTCCTACTCTAACGGAAAAACAGTATATGGTTATGATCTTAATCCTGTGCAATTGCCAAGTTTTAATAGACTTGGATTCAGTCCAAAATATAAGGATCTCACCATCCATGTTGGATACCGACAAATGAATTTCACAAAATACACTTTGAGCGGTCATCAATTCAAAGGTTGGGGATTCGAATACCAACCTGAAAATTACTACTTGGCATTCATGAAAGGGATATTAAAACCTGCAGTATTAGAAGACTTTACTGACATCTCCTTGATTGACCCTTCATTTCAGCGGGATGCTTGGGCTGTGAAAGGCGGATATGAGTCGGAAAGTTTAGAATATGGTTTCGCATTCCTTAAATCGATAGATGATCCAAACAGTATAGATAATTATGAAGATTATATCCGTAATATTACCCCAAGAGAAAATGCTGTTATTGGACTTTATGGTAAAAAGTCTTTTGGAGAAAATTTGATTTTTGATTTTGATTATGCCTTCAGTGGTCTTAGCTATGATATCGTCAATGATCCGAACTTGAATATAAAAACAAGTTATACTGCATATAATTATTTTGGTCTTTTCTCTACAAGGAACAATTCGATATATGATAAAGCTATGAAATCATCCTTAACATACAAGTTCTCAAGTTTTGATATTTCATATAATTACGAACGAGTAGATCCTGATTTCAGAACATTGGGTGCATTTTTCTTCAACAATAACTTTATTACACGTACAGCTGGGGTATCAAGGAGTTTTTTAGAAGAAAGACTTAACGTCAATGTCGAAGGAGGTATTGAAAAAATTGCTGAACCTACAGAACAACAAGAAAACACTGGAAGATTTATTGGTTCATTTAATTCTAAGTATAAAGTAAATGATAGGATATCCCTTACAGGAAAATATTCGAATCTTAATAATTCTAATCTAATTAGAAAACCATCCTTGCAATCAAGTTCTATTGATTCGATATTACAGACACAAACAAAAGAGAAAATTAACTTCGGATCAAATATAGTCTTAGGAGAAAAAAAGAATAAGATATTAAATCTTTCTGCTGGATACCAAAGAGGCATTATAGTAGACAGAGATCAATTCTTAACCACCCGAAACAACATATCACGTAATGCAGGAGTAAACTTATCCGTATCAAAAGAAAAAACAAATCATTCTTTATCATACGCAATAGCTTCGATCACTAATAACTTGACAAATATCTATTCTCATAATTTTTCCCATAATTTTAGTAGACCAATTAATGATATAAGTAATTTATCTACATTGGCTGCATTAAATATTATTAACAGTGAATCGATCAATAGTCTCACTCTTCAAGGAGAAGTAAGTTATGACTTTCAATATCAAGACATCCATAAAGTCACCACTTCATTATCATCTCAAGTTGGTCGAAGTAAATCAAGGAATGAGGTTACAAACATATTTTTTCTGATCTTCAA
>CAJXUU010000527.1 GCA_913061325.1 uncultured Saprospirales bacterium
TCTTGGAGAATGAATAAATATCAGCACATAAAAACGTACTTTATTAATGCATCATCCCTAAGCATTTTAAAATAATTGATGAATTGTAATCATTTTTTGTTTAAGCATCAATTTTTCACAAATAACCATCTACCGATCTCTTTGAAAGTGACCTTTTTACCGTACATCAATATTCCAACTCTATATATTCGGCCGGCGACCCAAGTCATAAAAATAACAGAAGCAATGAGTATGACTATAGAAAGTAGAACCTGCCATAACGGTGGATCAAAAGGAAGCCTTGCAGGCATAAGAATTGGCGAAAACAATGGAAACATAGATCCATAAACTGCCAACGATCCATTTGGGTTATTCAATACTGGAAAAACCAATGAGATGGCAATTATTACAGGAATAAAAATCGGCATCATCAATTGTTGACCTTCTCCAAGATCATCTCCCATAGCAGATCCTACTGCAGCAAAAAGAGATGAATAAATAAAATACCCGCCAAAGAAAAACACAATAAATGATGGAATTATTAATAGCCAATTGAGAGACTTAATACCCTCGAGCAAGTCTTTCATATCTGATTGAGACCCCATTTCTGCTATCATTTCACCAGCTTCTCCCATCCCTCCTGCACTTAACGAAGGATCTGGGGCCATAGTCGATCCAAAAACCATCATAATCCCAAACAAAAGAATCATCCAAATAAATAATTGTGTAATTGCTACAAAACCAACTCCCATCACTTTACCCAACATCAATTGAAATGGGCGAACTGAAGAAATCATCACTTCAACTATTCTATTTATTTTCTCTTCCATGACACTTCTCATCACCATGCTACCATATATAAATATGACCATATACATCAGAAATCCCATCATATAACTAAGAGCAGAAGCTACTCCTATCGACATTTTATTACTCTTATCACCAACTTGATCCGATTTAACAGCGTTATCCAAAGTGACATTTATTTCCAACTGATCTAAAGTCTCCTGATTAATATCAGATTTTGAAATTTTATAAGCTTTGAGGGCTCGAGACATCTTTCTTTCTATCTGCTCCAAAGCTATTAGACTCAGTTTTTCTTTACTATAAAAATCAACTTTGTGTTCGGTAGAAGCAAGATCTTCAATAGGTGGCACATCCAGAAGAAGGTCATACCCTAGTTTAGAATAAGATGTATCTATCTCATTGATAGGCAGTTTGCTGATGTCAAAATCAAATTGACTGGAAGACAGATCATCTTCATTCAGGATCCCAGACTGATCAACAACAATTATCTTTTTTTGAGAATTCATTGAATTACTCGCTAGATAACCAGAAACAAACATGATAAGTCCAAACCCTAAAGGAGTAAGAAGAGTCACTAGAATAAACGACTTCTTTCTAACTCTTGTAAGGTATTCTCGTTGTATGATTAACCACAATTTGTTCATTTGATTGGTGTTTTACTGCTAACTACTATAAAAAACATCTCTAGGATTCTACTCTTGGCTCTTGCCTACTCTACTTATAAATATGTCATTTATTGACGGCAGAATTTCGTTAAAGGATTTAATCTCTGCTCCATTTCCAATGAGTGAGCCAAGTAGATCATTTGGTTTCATACCATCATCCAATTTTACAGTTATACTATCTTTTAGGCTCTCAAGAACTTGAAAATTAATTAGTTCATTAATGAGTAGTCCAGAATTATCGAATTCAACTTTGAATAGGTTCTCTTTATGATCGAATTTAATCTGTGTAACGTTTCCCTCCAATATTTTCTTCCCATTATTAATCAATATAATATTCTCACATACTTCTTCTACCTGTTCCATTCGATGTGTAGAAAATATAATGCTAGTCCCACTTTTATTAAGCTGATTTATTTCATCTTTTATTAGGTTTGTATTAATCGGGTCAAGCCCAGAAAATGGTTCATCAAGGATAAGCAACTTAGGTTCATGCACTACAGTTGCTATAAACTGAATCTTTTGCTGCATGCCCTTGGATAGCTCTTCCACTTTTTTGTCCCACCATGAGATAATGTCAAACTTGTCAAGCCAAACAAGCAATTTCTGTTTCGCTTCTTTGTAAGGCATTCCTTTTAACTGGGCTAGATATAAAAGTTGTTCGCCCACCTTCATCTTTTTATAAAGGCCTCTTTCCTCAGGCATATAACCAATTTGGCTAGGGTGATTAAAATTAATAGGCTCTCCATCTAACAATACCTGACCAGAATCAGCCATCGTTATTGTCGTTATAATTCTAATCCTGTCTCTTATACACATCTCCGAGCCCACGAGACAGGCAGAAATCTC
>CAJXUU010000528.1 GCA_913061325.1 uncultured Saprospirales bacterium
GGTCGCCAAGTTTATTTGTATTAATCAATGGTCTTGGTTTCCATTCAGAGCACACGCTTGTAGATAACGGTTTGTGTATGGTTAGTGGTGGATTTCGAAGTACTTAACTTTCGGTTTAGTACTTCGATAATTAAATGCCAAAATGTTGGATTTTAGCACTAAACCACCATTAACTATACACTTTGTTATCTACCGTTTTCTTCTACTAACTATAGGCAAGGTGAGCATAGCTCAGTAATTTAGTAAACTAAAACTCAAAAAGCTGTTTTTCCCGCTGAATATATTCTTTTTACTAAGGTAATTATTTTACCAAGGAGGTGAATCCTCTATAATTGAATTCCCATCCATATCAACCCATTTATCCCAAGGAGTACGATTTGATTGCCATTTATGTTTCTCGAAAGAATTAAACCATTTTTCATCGTACGCAAAATGTTTATCTGCATTCCTTGGAACGGATTCCCTTCCAAACTGTGCTATTCTCTCGTCTGTATATTTTTTAACAAGCACTTTCATCTGACGTATTTTTGGTATTGTATGAGGAACAAAAGCACGATTTGGAAACGCTGCTAAATTAACAGACAACTCTTCAAGCCTCCAAGCATGTAATCTCGAAAGAATAATTTTATCAGTTAACTTGAGTGACTCCATGTTTCCTTCGATAACATCAAAAGCACGCATCCATCCATAGGCCAATTGAATTCTAATAAGTCCTGGGTCAATTTGAGCTGTACCATTAATATTAAAAGTAGGCGCAATATCATAGATAGTACTGGACTCAAGGTGTTCTTGAAGTTCTAAATCGTCAGTTCGATTAATCTCTTTATTCATACTGCTTATCAAACCGCCAATATAATCTAGCATACCTTTACTATCAGCTTCTTCTTGAGAGTAAAAATGAAAATATGGTCTATTTATATCAGAGGGACGCCCTCTTGGGATTTCCTGAATAAGTCCTCTCTTTGAAGCATCACTATTATGTTTAGGATTACATCGAATCATAATTATTCTAGACTCCCTATCTGTACCTGAAATAACCTTTAATTCAGGCTGTATACTCCGTAGAGGGAGCGTATCTGTTACGCCACCGTCAAAACAAATATTCCCTCCAATAAGTTGTGGTGGAAAAGCTCCAGGTATTGCAGCAGAGGCCAAAGCTCCCTTTATTAGTCGATCAATTCCACTTATATCTGCTTCCAAGTGAGGAGCGTATGTAGAAAAGATAGTTTTATTTTCATATTCGGTAGTTTCGTCAGGCTTGTAATCTAGCATATGGAATCTTGTATTTTCATCCATGTAATACAACCTACCATTGTTGATAGAGGTAGAAACAAGTTTTAGTTTAGTCCAAGTTCTTGAGAACTTGGCATAATCCAACTTTGACCTAATTAATGTCTCTATAGGTTTTAGTGTAAATAAAGATTGAATTTTTGCGAAATCTTCAATTGCGTCACTTATTTGAGCGGCTGATTGACTAAGTGCTATTGCACCTGTGGCATGACCTGGAGCAAAAACTATAAGAGCTATTCTTGCGACTAAACCAGCTCTGCTGCCTCTTCTTTCACTATTTATATTAGCTTGAGCTAGCCGTGCTTCCTTATAAAAATCAATCTCATAATTTCCATACTCACTTTTTTCTGGACCATATCCACCTCCTATAAAAAAATCTGAAATTTGTGTAAGACCTAATTCTACAGCACTTGTAAGTACATTATTAAATCTATCATCATCAAATTCTTTAGCTTCATCCGACACTTCATACATATCTGATTCTTCATTAAGCTGTAGCCAAATATCTACTAAGTCTGAAATGTTTTGTAATGGCCATTCCCATTCTTGAGCGGGAAGTAGACTATTCAAAGCTCCTACTGAACACCCAGTAATTATATCAGGTTTAAATTCTAAGTTTTTGGTGCCAAGATAGTATATACTTCCTGCTTGAAAGCAACCTTTGGCTCCACCTCCAGATAAAACCCATGCGTTGTAATTTCTCATGATATTGATTTTTTTAGTTTATTTATAAATTTAGTCTATAAAAAGTGTATTAAGACGTCTCTTTAACTTTTTAAACGATTACCTTCCACAAATGGTAGGTAACGGCCAAGCACATCGAGCGGCTGACCAAAGGGAAGCTGATCTGATGTGCAGTGTTAGCTTCCGCCTTCATTGACCTCTCGAATCCAATTCCAGATATCTAATTCGATTCTTTTAATTATATAAAAATCTTCCCTAGATAAAGCATTATTTCTGTCTCTTATACACATCTCCGAGCCCACGAGACAGGCAGAAATC
>CAJXUU010000529.1 GCA_913061325.1 uncultured Saprospirales bacterium
GAGATTTCTGCCTGTCTCGTGGGCTCGGAGATGTGTATAAGAGACAGGTCTTTGAAGTGTTGATCACCTTCCTCTTTCCAAAATTTATCATAATGTTTCCATTTTGAAAAATCGGTTTTGGATTCATTTTCACATATTCTATTTTTATGTTTGGAGGATTTTTTCTTACTGCTACCGCTGCTGCCGCACCCACCAAGAAGTATCTTTAAGAGAATAAACAATCCTACGGCCTGCCAGTAAGTAATTGTGGTCAATCCAAATAAATCGGGCATTAACCAGTTCCACAACCACATTAGGACAAAACCAAATAAAATGGCCAATCCAACTATGGCAATAGTTCCAAAAACAATCATTCCTATGATCTTAAGAGGGGATTTCTTTCTGAATTTATGCGTGAAAAAATTTGTCATGGTTCAATAATTTTAAGTTTATCTATTTATTTTTTGTTCAATTTGAGAATATAATATGCCCAGTGCCCTATGCCTTCTGGACATGAGTGTACCTATAGAAATACCTGTTTCCTTTGCAATTTCCTTGTATGAATACCCTTCAAAGTCAACGGCGACGATTATGTCCTTATATGCAGGTTTTAACTGATCGATACATTTTTTTAAAAGCAGCACTGTTTCCTCCGAGGAATAACTATTGGCAGATTGATGAATTACATCTACCAAATCCAATAGATCATTATCAATATCAACGGAATTCATATTTTTTTTAGTAGTCCGCATTACATCAATAATTCTGTTCCTTACGGATTTATAAACAAATCCAGCGACATTATTAATCGGTGCATATCTATCCGCCCCTGAAAATAGTTTTAGGGCAACATCTTGGATAATATCCTCTGCATCTCGATTGGCCGTGTCACTTATTTTTGAGTTCACATACCTCTTGAGAGAGTCGTATTCCCGTCCGAAAAAATCTTTCAGCTTTGTACTGTTTTCTGATTCCAAAATGGCTATTACCTTTTATAGGGGTCTTTGTTTAAGAAGACGTAAGTTTTTTAATTTATTGCATTTACTAACGTTTTATTTCAAAAAGATATAACATAAGTTTGAATTGGTATATTAGGGAAGTTATACGTTCAATTAGAACTAAGTGCGGTTACGACAGGAAAGTTTATTATGATGATAATGGCTATTATGTTTGTGTTTTTACCGAGCAAGATGAAGAAAAGTTTAACTTATTATATAATGAGAATATGTAAAGTTAAAAACGTTATAAAATGATCAAAATAATATCAAGTCCAAATTGTGGGAACTCACCCAAAATGGAATTTCTAAAGCAATACAATATCGCCTTTGCTGAAGGAAACCTAACATTTTTAATCGATAGTGTATCCGATGACATAATCTGGAATATCATCGGGGATCAACAAATTGAAGGAAAAGTAAATTTTGCAAAAGCAATGGAGGAAATGAAATCAGTAAAAGCATCCGAATTGATTATTGACCAAATCTTATCGCACGGAAAAGAAGGTGCTGCAAATGGGATGATGAAAATGCAGAACGGGGAAAAGTACGCGTTTTCTGATTTTTACATGTTTCAAGCTGCAAAAGGAGTTAAAATAAAAGCGATTACTTCATACTATATAAAGATGTAAAAATGAAAACCATATTCGACAAAAATACAAGAGATCAGTTAGTAAAACGAATAGAACAAATACGTAAGGAACAAAAAGCTGAATGGGGCAAAATGAATGTGGTCCAAATGCTAAGACACAATACCTATTGGAACGGATGGATACTAGGGACACAAGACCATACCTACAAACAAGCTTTTATTGGAAAACTATTTGGAAAAATGGCACTGAAGAGAATGATAAAAGATGATAGACCATTGGACAGAAACATTCCTACTTCAGACCAGTTTAAGGTACAGACAATAGATGGAGATTTGGAATCGGAAAAGTTGAAATGGATTGATTTGATTTATAAATATGAAAACTACAACAACCCAAGATTCATTCACGATTTCTTTGGTAAAATGACCAAGGAGCAAATCGGTATTCTGGTATATAAACATACAGACCATCATCTAAGGCAATTTGGATTATAGAAGTCTTACTATGCCTGTGAAGTTCTTCTTATTGTCTATCTAAACTTTCAACAAAATTCAAATGAAATCTGTTATTTATTTGCGTAGCTAAATGACTTCATATATATTTGTAGTCAAATAACTTCATAATGAAATTAAGACGAGATATTTTTCAGGCCATTTCAGACCCAACAAGGCGCTGTCTCTTATACACATCTGACGCTGCCGACGAAGAGGATAGTGTAGAT
>CAJXUU010000530.1 GCA_913061325.1 uncultured Saprospirales bacterium
CACTATCCTCTTCGTCGGCAGCGTCAGATGTGTATAAGAGACAGGAATAATAATGTGTGTAGCATTTCAAATCAGTTTAGACTATACCAATTTTGAATTTGGCATATATGCTTCATTGTATTATCACTATGGATTACAATTGGCAATATTTTGTATGATTGCTTTATTTGTAAACAGTTTGGTTCAAAATAAATACATGGGAATGGGTATTTTTGGTTTCATTGTTTTGTTAAGTTTGAATTCAGGTTTTATTGGACTTGAGCACCCATTAACGAGTCTTGGTTTTATGCCTAGAGTTTCTTATTCAAATATGAATGGCTTTAATACTGGGGCCACAATATTTAATCATTTAGCGTTGTATTGGACGGCATTAGGACTGTTATTAACGGTAATTTCATTTAAAATATGGAATAGAGGCGTAGTGGCAAGTTTTTCAAGTACACTAAAAGAGGTGTTTTTTAATTGGACAAAGCTTCAAAAATTATCAACTTCAATTTTACTATTAGTATTTATTAGTGCTGGAAGTTTGGTTTTTTACAATGTAAATATTGTGAATGAATATACTACTTCAAGTAATCAACTGGAATATAGAGAAAACTATGAACGTAAATTTAAGCAGTTTGAAAATTTAGAAAGACCTATTCCTATCGCTAGAAAAACAGAAGTTGATATTTATCATAATCAAAGAAGTTATTCAGTAAAAGCAGATTATATACTTAAAAATAAGAGTGGTACTTCTATGTCAAAAATCTTTATATCAGAAAGAGTTGCTTTGAAAAATATAGCAATTGAAAATGCAACATTGATACTGCAAGATTCAACCTACGGAAGTTATCTATTCGAATTAGATGTAGCATTACAACCGAATGATTCCGTGAGGTTTACCTATGAATTAAAGAAATCATTAAAGGGCTATGAAGAAGATAATATGATTGTGAACAATGGAAGTTATATTACGCATAGAAACTTCGAACCAATTTTAGGATATAGTGCTGGATACGAAATTTCAAATAGGATTGAACGAGAAAAAAGAGGGCTTCCTAAAAGAATCGTAGCCAGAGAATTGGCTGCACATATTGTTTCTGAGGATGTGAAAAATGAAAAAATAAGATTTGAAACAATAGTTTCTACTTCTAAAGATCAAACGGCAATTAGTTCTGGAAGTTTGATTAATGAATGGATTAAAAATGATAGAAATTATTATCATTATAAATCTAAAAATAAAATTTTGCCTTCAGTTGCTTATTTTTCTGCTAATTATGCGACTCAGAAAACGGACTATAAGGGAATTTCAATAGAGCAGTATTACGATTCAAATCACAATTTTAATATTGATCAAATTGAAAATAGTATTAAAGCAACCCTAGATTATTGCCAAGAAAATTTTGGGGCATATAATTTTGAGCATGTTAGAATTGCAGAAGTTCCTTCTCATTGGTCTTTTGGAGGGTTTGCACATCCAGGTGTTATAAGCATGGTAGAAGATAGAATGTATTTAGCAGATGTAAGCAATTCAGAAACTTTTAATTTAGCAGCAAAAAGAACCATTCATGAAGTAGCACATCAGTGGTGGGGTCATACATTGTCTGCAAAACCAGTTGCAGGAGGTTCTTTACTTGTTGAAGGATTAGCAAAATATACAGAAGCTGTTGTAATGGAGAAGTTATATGGTAAAAGCGCCTTATATGAACTAAGCGATAATGCTAGAAGAAGATATTTTTCAGGAAGATCATTTGGCGGTTCAATTGAACCACCAATATATATGGTTACAAGTCAATCTTATTTAGCCTACGGTAAAGCGTATACTGTCTTAATGGGGTTAAGAGATTTAATTGGAGAAAAACAAGTAAACCATGTATTAAAAACACTTACTGATAAACACCGTAACATTAATAAGTTAGCAGTAAATACTATTGAATTGTTGAATGAAATTTATAAAGTTACTCCACAAGAGCAACGTGTTTTAGTTGATGATTGGTTTAAAAAAGTAATTACTTATGATTTAGGTATTGAAGAAAGTTCTTACAAAGAGTTATCCAATGGAACATACGAACTTACTTTAAAAGTAAAAGCGAAACGTTTTGAAACTTTACAGAACGGTGAGATAAAATCAATTTCTATTGATGAACCAATTAAAATTGGAGTATTTTCTATACATCCATCAAAGGTAAAAGATGATAATTCGGTATTGTATTATAATTCTAGTCAAGTCAACAAAGAAATGACAGAGATTATAATCTGTCTCTTATACACATCTCCGAGCCCACGAGACAGGCAGAAATC
>CAJXUU010000531.1 GCA_913061325.1 uncultured Saprospirales bacterium
ACGAGATTTCTGCCTGTCTCGTGGGCTCGGAGATGTGTATAAGAGACAGAATATTGATATAGTCAACTGATTCTATTGTATTCAAGTTATGTTTTTTTAATTTTAGAAAAAAGCAATTTATTTAAAATTTCATCTTTTGGTAAAACTTAATCTAGAGAGAAATCACCCATAGTGGTTTTAAGTAATTATGAGTCAAGGTTCAGAATCAAGGCAAAGCTGTAGGGAAGAAAGTTAAATCTTCACCTCTGTAAAAATACATAAACAAAAGCGCATGTACCATAAAATTGAGGAAGAATTTACACTTAAGGCCTTTATGTTATTAGAAGATGGTCGGAGCATCGTTTTGCTATCGGAGTCGATTGGAGTTGATAAAAGGAACCTATACAACTATCGAAAAGGGAGGTGTTTTAATTAACACTGTACCACGGCCTCGGAGATTAAAGCATCGCGCGCAAATTTTAAATGATTAATAAACAAAAATAATATTGATGAATATAAAAACAAGAATAATCTTATTTGGAAGAGCTTTAGGTAGAGCGCCAGGGTTCGAACTTTGGCCCCTCCCAACATAGCGCAATGGCGTATTTTTTTTACAAAGCTCCTTTGGTTTTACTTGATTTTTATTAGAAACAAAACTCACTAAACCTAAGAAGAGCCTAACAAATTAATGTTAAGCTTTTAAGTAGTCGGGGCACCCCTTAGTCAAGCCAAAGGCATGAAGGATTCTAATACCGCTAAAGACGGCATGAAACCTGGGCCCCTCCCACTTAAGCGGGAGGGGCATTAATTGTCATTATGTATCAAGAAACCTTTTGGCTCCTCTACCTTTAATTTTGTTTTCTTCAATTCGGGAGTCCTATATAGTAAGGTGGTTATTTTGGTAAACTACAACCCAATCATTTGTCCTTCCCGTAAATCCTTTGTGATTACTATTATGTCTCTTGAGTCTTTCGAAGAGGTTCATAGATGTTGATCCAACATAATACTTTTCGATAGTTTCCGAATAGATTATATAAGTAGCATGCATATAATATAACTGATGGTGATTTAAACCTAAAAAGAGCCTAACAAATTAATGTTAAGCTCTTAAGTAGTCGGGGCACCAGAAAGAGAACCCACTGTATATCGTATCTGATTATCAGATGTTTATCATCACTCAAAGAAATCTACGAACCGAATCACGAACCGATAGCTTGTATCTGTTTGTATTGATTTGTTACTCTAATATAAGTAAATATTACCATATATCTTCTGCCCTGCATATGTTTTGAATGAAAATCTGGTCACTTAGATGCTTGAAATTATGCTTGTTACATTCTTGATCAGTTCGGTACTAATATCAAATGTAGCACCAGTTGATTCGTACTTATGAGTTGACTTTATATTTTGATTTATTGAGTATCTATTACATTCTCCAGTCTCATGAAGCATAATGCTATTGTATACAAAATCATGAAACAAATGGTCTGACTCCATTTGTGAAATAACTTGTTTATCAATTACGATTTTTCCCAACAATAGGTGTTGGGCATTTGAGTTTTTTTGTTCCATGCCATTTTATTGAATAAAAAAAGCGTGGCGACAATCAGCAAAGCATATCTAGGGACACCACATCCCCTCACCTACATTACATAATCATCAACCACGCCGTTCGGCATGGATGACAATCTGTTTGTAGGTAAAATACTAATGTGGTGTTTTAGATATACTACTTCAGATTATAACCATATTTCTTTAGTCTGAATATTAACTCGTTTGTTAAATATTACAGACCAATAATTTTATCCCTTCCAAAGGATACCACAAAGATACTAGAGTAAAAACTAATTTACAATGCATTTTCAATATCATTCTTAGAATAAAATTGGACTAACATGTAGGGTATAGTAACTTAGTTCTACTATTGGCTATAAGGCGATAATAGCTTAATTATTGTATTCAGTAATGATATGGATATGATTACAGAAAAGGTTCTGTGATGCAAGGATACACAGAACAAAACCCATATTCACAAACTAGAGCTAGGACATTGTTAATGATAGTGCTATATAAGGTAGATTTGATCAACCTTATTGGAAAATTGTAACCCATAAAGTTTTAGTGACGAGACTGGGCTTCGAGCTCTAGTCTTATATATTAGAAAATCAGTGCTTTGTGAGAATATTATTTCTACAACGTACCGAAAAACGCCCGTATTAGTTGTGCTACAATGGCTGTCTCTTATACACATCTCCGAGCCCACGAGACAGGCAGAAATCTC
>CAJXUU010000532.1 GCA_913061325.1 uncultured Saprospirales bacterium
GGCTCGGAGATGTGTATAAGAGACAGGTCTTTGGGTGCAACATAAAGCGTAGCTGGAAAAATAGCGGCATTTTCCATGCTACTTATTCTTTTTCCTGTACTGGTCTCGATTGTATCAATAGATTCAATCTCATCACCAAAAAAGATGATCCTAAATCCAAAATCTGCATAACTTAGATTGATATCAACAGTATCTCCTTTTACTCGAAAAGTCCCTCTTTTGAAGTCTGTTTCTGTCCTAGAATATAGAGAATCTACTAATTTATATAGAAATCCATTCCTCGATATAGTTTGTCCTTTTTCGATTCTTGTAATACTGCTAGCATAGTCATCTGGGTTTCCCATGCCATATATACAAGATACAGATGAAACAATGATCACATCTCTTCTTCCAGATAATAGCGAACTAGTTGCCCTCTGTCTCAACTTGTCAATCTCATCATTGATAGACAGATCTTTCTCGATATACGTATTTGAAGAGTGCATGTAAGCCTCGGGCTGATAGTAATCATAGTAAGAGACAAAAAACTCAACTGCATTGTCAGGGAAGAACTCAGTGAATTCCGTGTATAACTGCGCAGTCAGCGTCTTATTATGTGTCAATACTAATGTTGGACGATTAACTTGAGCAATCACATTGGCCATGGTGAATGTCTTTCCAGATCCTGTTACACCCAATAGTACCTGATCGGGTACATTATTATTGATGCCTTGCACAAGTTTTTTTATTGCTTGAGGTTGATCACCAGTTGGTGTATAATTTGATGTGAGTTTGAATGCCATTTAGTGTGTTCTGACTATGAAAAAGTAAAAATAATAAATGATTCTGTAAACGGGTGATTGATGTATGATTTTGATCTTCCTGATGAAGCCAATGAAGAGGCAAAAGATTATGAAGAGTGGAGTATCTCAGATCACCTTGGAAACACAAGAATAAGATATATAGATAAAAACGATGATACAGGAATATCTATCAATCGATTTGATGAAAAAGAGAATGAAATATCAGGCACCTATCATTATTATCCATATGGAATGGTTATGGAAGGAAGAGATCCGTTAAGAATTGATCGTAAATCAATTTAGGATCGAACTGAAAACAACGGCTTTCAGCGTGCAATAAATTATTATCTTTGGTCTATATCAATACAACGGTATTGAGCATTCTTATGTACTTGGTTCTACAGTAGGGTTAACGATGTACAGAGTGCATGATGCAGCTATTGGTGGATGGTGGCAGGTTGATCCTAAGGCGGAGTTAGGATACGCCCATTCTCCATATAATTCAATGCAAAATAATACTATCAGTTACTCAGATCCTGACGGTGATTGGATACATATTTTAGCGGGTGCAGTAATTGGAGGAGTTATAAATACTGTGACTCATTGGGATGAAGTTCAAAAAGCTGGTGGATTATTTGGAGGAGGAGCTTTGACGGCATTAGGAGCCTTTGGGATTGGAGCAGGAGCGGGAGCTTTGACTGCGGCTACTGGTGTAGGTGTTGTTGGGGCTGGATTCTTAAAAGGAGCGGCAATAGGTGCAGCATCTGGAATGGCTGGTGATATAGCACTACAAACTGGTAATTTACTAGCCTTCAACGATCAATTTAATCCTACGCAAACACTTATTTCAGGAGGCATTGGAGGACTTACAGGAGGACTTACTGGCTATTTAACCAAGATTCCGAAAGGAACAACAAGTACAAACGGCGGAAATGCTACATTTGATTTATTAGAAGGTGAATATAGAGAAGTAGGGAAAAGAAGTATAAATCAGGATTGGGACAATATGATTGGTTCCTCTAGAAAAGGAGTGGATATTCACCATATCATTCCTGAAAGCATATATGATGATTTCCCTGAATTAGCAAAGCACTTTCATATTAATGATGCTATTCAGAATGGAATTCCTCTTCCAAATAATTGGCATTGGAAACATCCAGCTTATACAAAGTGGGTGAAGGAAGGACTTCAAAAGATAAGTGTATCCCAAGGTGGATTTAATACTTCATCAATTGGCCAACTTAGATGAGCAGCCATAAATTATCTACATCAAGGTGTAAATAGCAACACCGCAACAATAAATCAATTTTGGAAAAATGCACATCACATTTTACCTTTCTAAAATAATATATTATGTTCTATAAATTAGAATTGAATTATGACAAACAATCTAGAGGTACTGAAGGAATACAGTGCTTACCCTGTCTCTTATACACATCTGACGCTGCCGACGAAGAGGATAGTGTAGAT
>CAJXUU010000533.1 GCA_913061325.1 uncultured Saprospirales bacterium
ACGAGATTTCTGCCTGTCTCGTGGGCTCGGAGATGTGTATAAGAGACAGCTCAAACTGTTCTTTTAACCCATCATCAAATGTAATTAAATGATAATTATCTTTTGCTAATAGTATTTCTTTAATATTAGAATTAAGATCTTTTATGGTGATAAAATCACCTTCATTTCTTAATAATCTAAGTTGGTTTTTAAATTGTAACGGCGTAACTCCAAAAATACTCGGAAATTTGGCTTCAAAAGACTCTCTGATATAATGATAATTACAAACTGATAACATAAAAATATAATTATAAATCTACAAATTGTTTCTGATGATTTAAACCCCATAATGATTCATCCATTAGAGATTCTAAAAACAATTGTGAACTATTCCCAGTACCAAATGCTTTGGTATCTTTATTATAGCTTTTGAATTCTGAATTTAGGGCTTCTAATATATCTTCTTTATTATAATTTGTATTAATAATATGAGAATGTAATGCTCTATTTTTTTGTCGAGTTCCAATATTAATTGTTGGGATGCTATAATATGGAGCTTCACGAATTCCTGCACTTGAGTTTCCTATAATAAATTTACTTTTTTTAAGCAAAGTTAAAAAGTATTCAAAACGAACTGAAGGTATAACTCTAAACCTGGAATTATTTTCTAATCGTTTGTATTCATTCAGTATCAATTCAGAGCCTAAGTCATTATTTGGGTAAATAACTACATAATCTTTACTGTCTTCTAATAAAGCATCTACAAAGTTTTGTACATATTCTTTCATTTTACCATATTCTGTTGTTACTGGGTGTAACATTACTATTCCGAATGATTGATACTGAATTTCGTAATATTTTTTTACTTCATCAATTGAGGGCAATTCATTAGAGAACATGATATCTACATCTGGAGATCCAATCACTTTTATAGATGATTTCATTTCTCCCATTTGTAATAATCGATGTCTTGCATTTTCATTTGAAGCATAATGAATATGACTCATTTTACTTACTGAATGTCTAATTAATCCGTCAATAGTTCCAGAGATCTCACCACCTTCAATATGTGCTACTAAAATATTATTTAAAGAACCTACTATTGCTCCTGCTAATGCCTCTACTCTATCTCCATGAACGATTATTAAATCTGGTTTTATGTTTTTAATATACCCTGAAAAACCTTCTATGGTTTTTGCTAAGGTTAAATCCATCGTTGTTTCACTTGTTTGGTTTTCGAATGTATAAATGTTCGAAAAATTACATCTTTCTATTTCAATTAATGTATAACCATACTTCTCTATTAAATGCATTCCAGTCACAAAAACATATGGTTCAAAATTTTCTTTATTTTCAATAATTTGAATGAGCGATTTTATTTTTCCAAAATCGGCTCGAGTACCAGAAAGAAATACTATTTTTTTACTCATTTTCAATATCTATCCATGTTAACTGTTGGTCATTCATTAAGTCTCTTGATGCATGTTTACCGATAATACTATTAAATCCCTTTGCTAAAATCTCTCCAGTTCCTGGACGTTTTACCCAGATATTTTCTTTTGTAAAGACTTCTCCTTGTTTAATATTAGCAATAGTGCAAACGGTAGCGAAGGCAAAATCGATTGTTACCTGTTCTTCTTTTGCAGGTTCTTTCACACCACCTCTCATTTTCCAAATCAAACTAGATCCTTCAATTAAATTCGCACATGCATTTTCATCCATTGAGCAAACAATATCCGGCCCTTTACGCTCCATATAATCCGTAAAATGACGTTCTAAAACACTTGCTCCTAATGCAACAGCTCCTAAACAGGCATGATTGCTTGTAGTATGATCAGACAAGCCAAAAACATGATTCTGAAATGCTTCACTTAACTCTGTCATTGCTCCATAACGAACCAATTCTGGCGGTGTTGGATATAAATTTGTTGTATGTAATAATGCTAATGGCACATTTGCTTTGTCAAAAATTTGTACTGCTGTTCGAACACTCTCAATGGTATTCATCCCTGTACTTAATATCACTGGTTTTCCAAATGCTGCAATATGTTCTAACAAAGGATAATTATTACATTCTCCTGAACCTATTTTATACGCTTCGACATTCATTTTGTTTAATCGTTCTGCTGCAGCTCTAGAGAATGGGGTAGAAATAAATATCATTCCCTTACTTTCTACATATTCTTTTAGTTGTATTTCTTCAGATTCATTTAACGCTGTCTCTTATACACATCTCCGAGCCCACGAGACAGGCAGAAATCTCG
>CAJXUU010000534.1 GCA_913061325.1 uncultured Saprospirales bacterium
CCGCAGAATCGTTGAGACAGCATGCGACCGCAGGGAGTATGCTGTCTCAACGGTTTCGCAGCATGCTCCGTTCCGAGGAACGAGGTATGGAGTTATCGCTGCTTGTTAGCTTCTCGCCTTTTTTTCTTCATTCTTCTTCATTGTAGAAATCATACCAATTAGCTCCATGGGTTTTTCTTAATTCATGAACCTTTAATAATCTCTTTTTTATACTCTTGTAATCCGTTAATTGACAAATACCTAATACTAAAGAGTTTTTCGGTACACTTGAGAATTTCTTACTCTCCATATGCAATTTGAAGATAATTTCAGGAATGTGTTTTCAAATCTAAATATTCCCAAATGCTTATGCCCATGATCAATAGATTCTAGAGGATGCCAAGCTTCCCAAATTGATTGAACTAATTTTATTTCAACTTCAATATGAATTTCTGGATTATTGAAGTCAAATACGCAACTAAAATCTTTTGGAATCTTTAAATCTGCATATGCATATAATGTGAATAATGCTATTTCATTTGCATTTTCTTTCCATTCTAAATAGTTAAAATAGGCTTTATTTTTATCTTTTTTCGCACATCTAGAAACACATTCTCTTTGCCAAATAGCAATTGCATCTTTGCCAAAACTACAATCGGTTTGAAGAAACCTTTGTGAAACTTTGCAATCCGATTCTTTAAGCATTTTTGTTGTTATAATTTCTAAACATTATCTATCGTCTTGTAATTTATTACTATTTGTTTGAATGTATCTTTGGTAATCAATCCAATTAACTTTAAGTAGAATATCCTCACCTTGTAAGTCCTTACCTAATAAATGTCTTTTGTATATCTCCAATATTGCATATCCGTAATTGATTAAAAATGGCTCAGAAAAATTCGGAATAGCAATTGATAGATTTCCATTATCAATCCAATTGTTTGTTATATCTGCTGCCATTAAACTTAGTCTGTTGTCTTCTTCAAATTCATTATGTTCACCTAAATGAGCCATAATAAATTGCTTTTCTTTATTGGTTAAAAAATCATTTAAGGCATCTATTGCTTCTTTAATACTTTTAGGATTATATTATTTCATTTCAAATTTCGTAAGTCGTTATGGTTTTTTGGTGGAAGCTAACGGTATGGCTGTATCGGGAGTCGTGACGAAGGAACGATTCCCTGATCACAGCATGTTATCACACGTTTTTTTTTAATTATAGTAGTTGATTTCTCTTTTTGTAATTTTTGCCTCACCCAAAATTAATTCCTTCTTATTTATCCAGTTCCCAAATTTATCCAATTCAATTAATACACTTTTTTCTTCGTCCATTTTACATTCAACGATATGTCTTTCTATATTTTCTGTGATTGAACAATCATAGTTTTGAACTTCTGTTTCCCACATTCGAGTTTTGGGATTGTAAATTTCAGTTTTTAGGGTTTTAATAAATCCAGCTGTATCATATTTAAGGGTATATAGTCGATTATTTAGATAATACCATCCATCCTCGTTTCCGAAACTTTGATAACTCCAAAAATCTTGACGTTCGACAACTTGATTGAGCTCGTTATATTTGTTTAGTAAATGACCAACTTTTATATTATTCTCAATAATTGAGATGCTTTCTATCGATCTGTTTTTAGTAAATTTGAAATCGAATTGTTGAATTTTTGTTTCTTTCTTTTTTTTCTTCCCTATTAATGAATACAAGTATTTAGATTCCGTAACAAATAATGTATCTAAATCAAAAGTGAACCCTATGCCTTTTTCTAGTGCATTAACACCAACATAGTTAAGTGAGTCAATATGTTCATAATCGATATTATATGTTCCTCGTTCACTTATTAGACTTGTCCCATCATCTCCATATTTGTATGTGAAGTCATCACTTAATTTATCGTTCCTATAAGTTTGATATTTGATCATACTTCCTTTTCTGTTAAACTGTCGAAAGACCTTTTCATCATTTGAATAAACCACATTTACTGATTCAACATCACCTAAGTTAGATTCATAATATTTATTGGTAAGAGTCCAAAACCCAGGTAATTGACCGTCCGTGTCAAAGATTTGTTTGTTTACTTGGTCAGCAAGAATTTCGACAGGCAGTTCTTGCCCAAAAAATTGCGTCGACATCGTAAATACAATTACTAAACTTAAAATTGTTGTTTTCATATTTCATCCTAATGTGTGATAACGGTGGGTGAAATCACAGTACGACGAATGGAGTATTGTGTATTTCACCAA
>CAJXUU010000535.1 GCA_913061325.1 uncultured Saprospirales bacterium
TAAGAGACAGGTGTATGAATTAGATTTTCAAAAATTTAAAAATGAAATCTTAGTAGCTAAGATAAATGAATCAACTATTATTGAACTCCCTACTTTAGATGGTATCAAACGATTTTCCTTCAAGGAAGCCTCTTCTTTATCAAAAGGCTTAGCACTTAAATTCCCTATAATTAAATCGTATGTCGCACAAGGAATAGATGATCCTTCTGCAACTGCAAGATTTAGTTTTGGAACAGACGGTTTTCATGGGGTTATCTTTTACACAGATAAACCTTCTTTCTATATAGATCCATACACTAAAAACTACAATTCTTACATATCTTACAGCAGGTCAAGTCTGCCACAAAGAGATCATGATTTTAGCTGTGAAGTAGATGAGCAATTAGATGCTAAAGAAATGGTTGTTAGTTCTCAAAGAAATGCAGATGATGGGCTTTTAAGAATCTTTCGTTTGGCTCTAGTCTGTTCAGGTGAATATGCGCAATTTCATTTAAATGACCAAGGTATTGCTAGCGACGCATCAGATGCAGATAAAAAAGCAGCTGTGCTATCAGCCATGAATACTTCCATGACAAGAATCAATGGAGTTTACGAAAGAGATTTAGGAGTAAGAATGGAAATTGTAGATAATAACGATCAGGTTATTTTTTTAGATGCCGCCACAGATGGAATTACTGATGGAAGTGCTGGTACTATGATTGGTCAAGTTCAAAATATCTGTGATACTACAATTGGTACTGCTAATTATGATATTGGTCATATTTTTAGTACTGGAGGTTCTGGACTTGCAGGTTTGGGTGTGGTATGTGTTTCAGGAAATAAAGCAAGAGGAGTCACCGGCATTGGTACTCCAATGGGTGATCCTTATGATATTGATTATGTATCCCATGAAATGGGGCATCAGTTTGGAGCAAATCATACTCAAAATAATCCCTGTAATAGAAATAATTCAACTGCAGTAGAGCCAGGTAGTGCCTCTACAATTATGGGTTATGCAGGAATTTGTGCTCCCAATGTACAAAACAACAGTGATGATCACTTTCATTCTGTAAGTATTACTGAAATGTGGAATAAAATTCAGACTAGTGCTAGTTGTGCGGTAACTATCTCCACGGGTAATAGTGCACCCGTTATAGTTGAAAGCGAAGATTATTCAATCCCAAAATCAACTCCGTTTGTATTACGAGGGAACGCTTCAGATGTAAATTCAAATAATGTATTAAGTTATAACTGGGAGCAAACAGATACAGAAGATGCTTCTATGCCACCAACTTCAACTAGTACTTCTGGTCCTGCTTTTAGATCTAATTCATCAATAAGTTCACCCAACAGATATATGCCTGCATTACCAACGGTAATAGCAGGAAGTACCTCTAGTACTTGGGAAGTTGTTCCATCGGTTGCTAGAGAGATGAATTTTTCATTAGTGGTCAGAGATAATGCTACAGGAGGTGGAAACAGTGCAAGAGATGATATGAAGGTAACAACAGTAGACATTACTCCATTTACTGTTGACGGACCATCTACAAATGTAGAGTGGCTTGTAGGATCTAATCAAACACTTAATTGGGTGGTGGGTGCTACAGATCAAGCGCCAGTTAATACTCAAAATGTAACTATTTTGTTGTCAACAGATGGAGGTGTTACTTTTCCAATTACACTAGCTGCAAACACCCCAAATGATGGGTCAGAAGCTTTTGTAGTTCCTAACAACACAACTAGTTCAGCTAGAATTATGATTGCGGCTGTAGATAATATTTTTTATAACGTAAATTCTACAAACTTTACAATTAGCTCTTCTGATCCAACCTTTATTGCAACCAATACAACAGGTGCTGTAGATGTATGTTCTACTGGAGCTACTTCAGCTTCCTATGCTATTGCATTAGATTTTATAAATGGTTTTTCTGAAAATGTTAGTTTTTCAACTACCGGTGAACCAGTAGGTTCAACTGTTAATTTTAGCCCAACAACTATAAATTCTGATGGTACTGTAACCATGACTATTAGTAACTTAAATGGAGTAGCTGTAGATTCATATACGATAGAAATAATTGCTACTTCAAATTCTATCATAAGAAATATAAATGCAACTTTAAATATTTTAAATGCAACTTTTGAAACTTTGAATTTAACATCGCCAAGTAATAGTGGTACTGGAGTAGCTTTATCACCTACTTTTAGATGGGATGAAATTTCAAATGCAAGTTCT
>CAJXUU010000536.1 GCA_913061325.1 uncultured Saprospirales bacterium
ACACTATCCTCTTCGTCGGCAGCGTCAGATGTGTATAAGAGACAGACTTAATACTTAGTGCACTAGTTATCCGATGATTTATTCTCATCTTCTTGACTAAGGTATCCTGAAAAACCAATAGAAATCATAGAAACAGAATCATTGTTTCCTGTCTCCGTAGTAGGACTACTATATTTTAATACATCAAGATAATCTGATGTTGTGACATGATGCCTGACTTCGATATGTAGAAATAAGTTTTCATTTAGTCGAAATTGTAACCCAAGCTGTAGTGATAAATGTGGCGTAATATCAGACCCCTCGTCAAATGGTGTTTCATATGTTATATCATAATAGCTTTTAATATTCCCTTTGCGAATATCTGTACTCAGATTGCTAAAATCCGCGCTATAGAAATTTTCTTCGATACCTAATAAATTAACACTTCTGGATGATTTTGATATGCCAATGCCTGCACCACCAATAATCCTGACCCATTTGACTCCCAGTTCTGGCCTATAATTCAGACCCAAGTCAAACATCAAATGATTATTTCTATACGCTGGATACCAGCTCCTATTCTCTAAAACATTATATACCTCTTCAACTAGATATCCTCCTTCAGCACTGGTTTGTGCCAACTCAGGATTTAATCCATAGGCTTTTCCAAACCCTATTTTTGCTTCAACGAGAAAGTTATTTTTTAATTCTTTACTTAGACCAAAACTAAAATAATTCAGTGCATCTCTCACTGACTCTATGTCTCCATTAATTGCAATCGAACCTGCAGAGGCTTGAGTAACAAGCTGTGCTCGAACATCTTGATATAAACCACACAATAGTAGTAGACCTATAATCTTAATTAAATATTTATTTCTATTCATATTTATTCTCAATGAAAAATGATGACTCTTTAACTACATAATCCAAGCTCGTTATAATCTGGATAGATTTAATTTAAAATTTACTCCAACATAAGTAGTATCTCCGATAATGTCTATACTGTTGCCTGAGTCCCTCACTTTTGTAAATAAAAGACTGCTCAGAACACCTATAACTGCGCCCGCAATTACGTCAGAATGATGATGAACAGGATCGTCAATACCAAACCTGCTGTATCCAACAAAACTCGCAGCTAGTGTTGCAGGCACACCATACTTCCATCCATATCTTTTCCATAGAAATGTAGATCCCATAAAAGAAAGTGAAGTATGCCCAGAAGGAAAACTATGACTCCCACCAGTCGGTCTCTCTCTTTTTATTACCCTCTTTAATAAATGTGTTGTCCCCGTTTGCAATGCAAAAGACTTTAGTAATTGATATGTCCCAGCTCTATCCTTTTTTGAAAGACTTAAACCTAAACCAGTAAGTGGCAATCCAATCTGCACATAATCACCGATATCTCGTATTATCATTTGGCTATGAGATGAATATGTCGATAAAGAAATAATACCAATTATCAAATACAGTCTAATCATGATCATCAACAGCGATACAACTTATTTCAACATTTACAAATTTGGGCAGATTGGCAACCTCAACTAATTCTCGAGCTGGTGCAGTTTCTTCATTAAAATATTCTGCATATACAGTATTAATTCTACTATACATATTCATATCCGCCACGAATACAGAGCATTTGACAATGTTTTCATAGGTCATCCCTGCTTCCGCTAAAACAAATCCAATATTCTTCATTACTTGATGCGTTTCTGACTCAATATCATCCATCACAAGATTACCAGTTGATTGATCGATTGCTATTTGGCCAGATAAGTATAGTGTACCACCCGATTTTACAGATTGATTATATGGGCCAACTGGTGATGGAGCTTTTGATGTATTAATTATTTTCTTATCCATTCGTTTAATAAATATTTTGGTAGCCAAATATGAGCAAAAAAAGTGAGATGTTTAGAATGTACACATGCTCATAATGTTTAGGGCAGAAAAAAAAATTGCTTGTCACAATTATACATATATGCAATCCAGAGAATTATCATCTTATCCAAAATGAATATCATGATTCTTTATTAACTTTAGTAGGGTTACCAAATTAAAGCACAAACTACTGATAATCAATCATGTTAGAGTGACAGTGTTTTTTTTGCAAGCATTTTCTCTCAATCATAGATTCTAATCTGTCTCTTATACACATCTCCGAGCCCACGAGACAGGCAGAAATCTC
>CAJXUU010000537.1 GCA_913061325.1 uncultured Saprospirales bacterium
CCTACGAAAAAAGGATATCTGATAATCAACGAGATAGCTAACGTTAGTCAGAATTGAAAATTACTATTTGAATCCAACAACCATAGCCGCATAATTATCTTGAATTGTTGCAGTGATAACTGATTTATCAGTATTGAGACCATCAATTGTATCTATTTGATTAAATTCTCTCATCCACTTATCTCCCCATAAAGTCAATTCTATAATAATTGGAGTCAATTCAACACCTTTATCGGTTAGCAAATAAATATTCTCCTTTTTATTTTCAGATGTTTTGGTCTTAAATATCAAATGAATAGATTCTAATAACTTTAATCTAGCCGACAGAATACTTGGAGCAATTCGTTCATCGGAATCCGAAATTTCTTTGAATGTCTTTTTATGACTAATCAGCATATCTCTTATAATCAACAAAGACCATTTGTCACCAACAACATCAAGTGTTGATGAAATAGGACAACCTGAACGAAATTTATTAGTCATATTTTTTGGCATCATTACTATCGAATCAATAGTAATAATTATATTTGCTATCAATTCGATAGTAAAAATATAAAACATTCTCATGAAACAAGAAAAAAAATTATCTAAAATCAATCTGTACGATAAGTTTAACGCTGCTTTTGTAAGTATGATTACACCTGAAATGTCAGATTTAAAAAAAATACGGAAGCAAAATTCTTATTCAAGCACACCAACTTTAGTCAAACCATTTGAAATGCCTTTAGAGTTTATTTCAATAAATGGAGTGAAGATCAGAATGTCAAAATCAGTCATAGACCTGAAGAATAAAGAAACAATTATACTCTTGTCTGCCTTCCCGCACAGTATCATAGCATACTCACCTATTTGGAGCGAATTAAAAAAAGATTATAATGTTTATGCATATGATTTACCTGGTTTTGGGGCAAGTGAAACAAAATCTGAATATATGTCATTTAACTTTCAAGGTGATTTCTTAAATTCATTTATAAAACATTTTGATATTGAAAATTCACATATAGTTGCTCCTGACGTTGGAATGGCGAGTGCGCTATCATATGTTATTAATCATAAAAACCACATAAAGTCACTAATGATTGGTGATGGCCCAGGTGCTTTACCAGC
This sequence comes from uncultured Saprospirales bacterium, assembly GCA_913061325.1. Lineage (GTDB taxonomy): Bacteria > Bacteroidota > Bacteroidia > Chitinophagales > Saprospiraceae > CAJXUU01. The sequence continues at coordinate 1,108 of CAJXUU010000537.1, forward strand.
AATCGAACCAAGCGTTATGAAAAAAATGGTTCATTCAGGTTTTTGGAGAACTATGTTTGTTATAGCAGGAAGTGGGGCCTTAGTTGAATCTGCTAAAAACTTAGGTAATGTAAGATATGTTCCAAATAAATATGAGTTATCCGACTATAAAAAGTCACACAAAGGAAAAGTAGCAAATAGTATGAAATGGTTCAAAACCTATCCTGAAGCCTTAAAACATCTTGACCAAAACTTAAAAGACATCCAGATACCTACAAAAATATTTTGGGGAGAGCATGAAGCTATTTTAGATAAAAAAAATGGAGAGAACCTAAATAAACGAATGCCAAATAGTGAACTGGAAATATTTGAAAACTGTGGACACTTTGTCTATCAAGATGATTATCCAAGATTCATCAGATTGATTCAAACATGGGTAGAAAAACACAAATAAAAGGATGATTTCTTTTATACAAGAATTAAAGTTCCGTAACGAACACCTATTTTACTTTGGGTTATTTTGCCTAATTCTTTCAATAGTTTGTATCGTTCTAACTAAAACAACATCAACACAAGTTCATGGAGTAAACGCTTGGTTCAAACCTTATAAATTTCCAGTTTCAATAGGTTTATTCTCTTGGACTATGGCTTGGTACTGTGATTATCTGTCCGATTTTAATGTCACACCTTTTAATTGGACGGTAATTACACTGTTCGGTTTTGAACTTGTATATATTATTTTTCAAGCATCAAAAGGACAATTATCTCACTTCAATATTAGCACACCAACACATTCACTTCTATATACGTTAATGGGTTTAATAGCAGTACTTGTTACATTATACACTGCTTATATTGGCCTTCTATTTTTCACACAGTCTTTTCCAAATTTACCTAGTTATTACGTTTGGTCAATTCGTTTGGGAATTTTGATTTTTGTTATTTTTTCATTTGAAGGAGGTTTGATGGGCTCTAGAATGAATCATAGCGTTGGCGCTATCAATGATAATTCGAATTGGTGGATCTGTCTCTTATACACATCTGACGCTGCCGACGAAGAGGATAGTGTAGAT
>CAJXUU010000538.1 GCA_913061325.1 uncultured Saprospirales bacterium
TCGTCGGCAGCGTCAGATGTGTATAAGAGACAGATTTATGTCGTTGTCATTAATAACCGGTTAAAAAGGTCAATTATCTTTTACTTAGTTTTCTTTTGTCAGTTTCAAGAATTGAGTATTCGAAGTTATCAGACCATCCCGATCTCAAAGGTAGTATTTGTCGTCCTCTACCCTCTCTTACCATTCCAACTTTTTCAAGGATTTTTATAGACCCAATATTACCTGCAGCACATCCCGCTTGGATTCTATGCAAGTGTAAAGTGGCAAAACCAAAATCAATCATGGCGGCCAAAACTTCTGTTGCATACCCTTTGTTCCAGTACGTTGGATATAATATATACCAAACTTCAGCTTTCTTATATATTTTTGCCCCTAATTTCAGGCCAAACAATCCAACAAACCCACTATCTGATTTAGTTTCAATAGCAAATGTATAATTTTATTTATCATCTAAATTATTGTCTACAATCCAAGGCTCAATTATAGATTTAGTTTGTTCTATATTTTCGGGAATCCCTAATGTATTATATTCAGCTGATTGTTGCAAAGAATGAAGTACATGAATAGTTTCCAAATCAGACATATTGATCAACCTACACCTTGTCCTTTCAGAAAACACTTCAATTTCTTTCATGAAATAATATAAGGAATGAATCAATAATAAAGTTACATTCTTCTGCTTGATCTTTTTCCATTCTTCTGCGTTATTAAGAGATGAAACATAGGATTAATAAAATTATCAATCCAATTTAATGAGCTTACTGATCATTTGAATTTTTCAAAATCACTTCTTTGTAGTAATTCACTACCTCAATATAGTCCTCATTTATCACCTCCATATCTACATCAAAAGTAAATCTCCCTCTGGCTATTTTATGAAACCATCCATAGTGATTGTCTCTAAGTATATTTCCTGTGTTGGGCGGAGCACCTAGCTTTTTCAGATCGGCAGCTGATGCTTCAACTAAATCTTGTAATAGCAGAAATATTAAGATTGAGGCTTCTCGGTAGGCGGTAATTATTTTGCCATTGACTCCACCTCGATTGTAATTCCCCGATCTATTATCGATCTCTTTCTGCACTCGTTTTTGCCTTCTAGCGTTCTTTCTTGGGCTTGTTTTTTTAGCTTCAGATATGAGTTCCACCATGCTATTTTTATTATAGAGATGAACCACGATCAAACCAATACCTAATCTACCCAGAAGAGTTTTAGCATTTTTAAGAGATTTACCTCTTTTTCCTTTTTTAGGAATTGGAATAGCTGCATAGACGTGATCCGATAGCCTCTGACGTTCTAGGCATTGATAGACCAATTGCAGGTTGAATCCTTTTTTCAGTTCAATAATATGGAGCTCTTCATCTTTTATACCAACGATATCACAATCCACTACTTCTGCTTGCACAGCAAATCCATTATTAACCAACCACTTTCGGATCGGTTCATAAAGGTCTTCTTCTTTGAAATTATCTGGACGTTTTAGTGTCATTGATATGATTATGGCTCAAAAGTAGTAAAAGTCATAAAATTGAGCACATGTGAACCATATTTAGGTGATCTCGCTGATTCATATAATTGTTAGATGATTATTTCACAACCTGCAACTCATCCACACTATCAAAAGTTCGGAAATCAACAGGTGTCACAGATGATACACCTTGCTCTGGCATATATACTCCATAGAGAATATCCACAGCGGACATTGTAGATTTATTATGCGTTACGATGATAAATTGAGAGTCTTTAGAGAATTTCTTAATAATCTTATTGAATTTCTGGATATTGGCATCATCGAGAGGTGCATCTACCTCATCAAAAATACAGAAAGGAGCTGGCTTCAATAAATACAATGCAAAAAGCAATGCAGTAGCTGTAAGTGTTTTCTCTCCACCAGATAATTGACTGAGAGACTTTGGTTTTTTTCCTTTTGGCTTTGCTATGATTTCTATGCCAGATTCTAATGGATTGTCAGGATCTAATAAAATCAAATTACAATTATCTTCTTCAGAGAATAAACTCCTGAATACTTCTATGAAGTTTTCTCTGACTTTATCAAATGCTTCAAGGAACATTCCAGTAGCGGTAGATTCTATCTCTTTTATAGTTTCTAAGCTGTCTCTTATACACATCTCCGAGCCCACGAGACAGGCAGAAATCT
>CAJXUU010000539.1 GCA_913061325.1 uncultured Saprospirales bacterium
ATCTACACTATCCTCTTCGTCGGCAGCGTCAGATGTGTATAAGAGACAGCTATTCTACCATATCCAATTAAAAACTTAAAAATTATTGCAGTGGAAAAATCAAATGAACCCTTTCCATTTGAAGCTCCACAAATAAAAGAACTCTGCGAAACCAATGACAGTACCTTATTTGACAACAATGAGATAATAGAAGAACATTTAAGCCGAAGCCTTCAAGAATTTAGGAAAACTAAGCAATTGACTTTAATACAACTTACTCAAATTGACCAAAATTTCAATAGAGAAGAATCGAGCTTGGGCAACTTTTGGTCTGTAAGCACAAAAATCCAACCTTATAACATTAATGAGAATGATTATGGCAATCCTATATCATATCAAAACTTTGAGTGTCCACATCATGAGGTAACAACAAATTACTTTTACAAGAAACTAGATAGCACTGTAAATCTGATTTCCTACAATTGGAAACCAATCTCAATTATTCAATTAAGAGAGAATAATAAATACTCTGGTCAAGAAATAGATTCAATCATTCTAAATAGGCAAAAGGATATTACTGAATTAATCACAAATCAATTAGGTAAACCTATTGATATTGAACAAACTAGTGATTCTGGTAGAGAAGACACGAAATGGATAACCTCCGAAGGATTAAACGTATACATGTTTAGGTTTTTAGAATACCCTGAATTAAGAGTTTACATCTATAAATAAAAACTTTCTACAACAGTCGTTAGAAAATAATGCTCTTAGGGTTTGGTAGATTAGTGTTACTTATTGTGTCCGCAAAATCTCCGATTTTCCTTGCCCGAATAGAAAGATGGCAAACAAAATCGGAGATTTTGCTATGTAGGAAACTTGGCAGTATATTGTAACCAAAAACGACGCACAATTTCTAGCGGAATCGTTATATTTAATTAGAATTATATGGAAAGAACGAATGAAATCGGGAATGTAAAGATTGAAAGAACTACAGGTGTAGAAATATGGGATGTTACATCAGCTAATTTTTCAATAGATAAACCAAATGATAGATATCGATTAAATTTTTGGGTGGAATCAGAAGAAAAACTAATTAAAAGACTTGAAGATACAGGTCAAACTCCTGTGATGTTCGAAATTAAATTATCTTTTCATCTATTACCAGACTTTACAAATAGTTGGGAGTACGAATATCCAGGATATAAACTAATAGATGAATACGATTTCGGTGACGACGGCGAAGGGTTTTGGGATAATTTTTACTACTATGATCATGAATCTCTTGAAAATATTAAGATCAAAATACAGAAAGAAACAGATGGTAAATTTTTAATCGAAATTAAAGGGGATAGAAAAGATCCGATTGATCCAGAGTTGGGAATAGCAAAATATTCTATTTGGGCAAAATTAGAATTGAAAAGTCAATTGAATAGTTATTGGATGGATGAAAACTAAATATAACATTGCATAACATATCAGCCTTCCTTCGGTCGGCCGCTAGTTATGCTTGGACGTTATGGGTAATTAGGGTGAATAAAAGACTTAAGATGAAGTTGAAAATTGGAATATTAATTTTGATTCTATTTGGTTGCAGTCCAAAAGAGGAAATTGTAGACTTTCAACTTATAAGTGAATATAAACTAAAAGAACAACATAGGATTTCGAAAACTGAATACTCATATAACAAAAGGGATTCTTTATACTCCGACAGAACAACCTTCAAATCCTATGATTCAAAAAATCGACTTATAAATGAAAACAATAGCCTATTTTACAACTACAATGAATTAGACAATATAGATAAAGAAATATCAATTTATAGGAGAGACAGAATAGTTAAGGTCGATACAACAAAGTATGTATACGATAAAAATCAAAACTTAAAACATAAGATTCGATTATCAGATCCTTTAGATACACTTACTACAAATGATTATAACTCCAAAGGGAAATTGATGAAATCAGATAAGAGTTTTATAACTGAATTGTTTGAATACGATGGTGATAAATTAATTAAGAAGACGACAATTACAAGAGGGGTAGAATCAAGAATATCAAATTTTACCTATGATTCACTTGGAAGATTGTCAATAGATAATTGGGTGTTTTCCTGTCTCTTATACACATCTCCGAGCCCACGAGACAGGCAGAAATCT
>CAJXUU010000540.1 GCA_913061325.1 uncultured Saprospirales bacterium
CTGCCTGTCTCGTGGGCTCGGAGATGTGTATAAGAGACAGTCTTAAAGCGATTATGATGGAAAAAAAAGCCTCTTTGCGTCTTCAAGAAATTATGTTTTCTTCAAGCGACAAAGCCATAAGCAAACAAATCTCAAAACTTGAAAAAACGGGCAAGATTAAAAAAATTGCCCCAAGGATATATACATCAAACTTAACTGATGAGCCTGAAGAAATTATCCGAAAAAATATTTTCACAATTTTGGGTGCGCAATATCCAAATTCTGTCTTAAGCCATAGGTCAGCACTGGAATTCAAACCAACCTCTTCGGGTAATATTTTTGTGACATATACTTACACAAAAAAGATAAGTTTGCCTGGAATAACAATTCGCTTTATGGAAGGAATTGGACCAATAGATGGAGATAGTAAATTTTCAGGAGAATTATATGTTTCACAACAAGAAAGGGCATTCCTAGAAAATCTACAAGTATCAAGACAACTTGGTCCAGAATCTAAAACGATGACACTTCCAGAGTTAGAAGAAAAGTTAGACCAAATTGTACGTGTTAAAGGTGAGCAAGGCTTGAACGAAGTAAGAGATCGAGCGAAAGAAATAGCTGAACAGCTAAACTTGCAGAGTGAATTCACTAAATTAAATAGATTAATTAGTGCTTTATTAACCACAAAACCTTCAAAAATATTAACCTCTCCTGTGGCTTTGGCAAGAGCATTTGGTAATCCATACGACCCTGTAAGAATTGCTTTATTTGAAAAACTATTTCAACATTTGACCCAATTGGAGTTTAAAAATATTCCAGATACCAACACAACAAAACAGGCATTCCGAAATTTTGCCTTCTTTGAAGCATATTTTTCTAACTATATAGAAGGTACGGTGTTCGAATTGGAAGAAGCCAAAACGATTATAACCACAGGTGTTCCATTACCATCAAGAGATGAGGATTCTCATGATGTCTTGGGCACGTATAACATTGTAAGTAATAGGGGTGAGATGAGTATAACACCACCAACTCCAGATGAATTATTACATATTTTACAATATAGGCACGGTATATTACTTGAAGCTAGAAAGTCCATGAATCCAGGAGAGTTTAAAGATAAAAATAATAAAGCTGGCGGTACACATTTTGTAGATTTCAATCTAGTGAAAGGAACGCTCATAAAAGGATTTGATTATTATAAGGTGTTATCTGACCCTTTTTCAAAAGCGGCATATATGATGTTTATGATAAGCGAAATACATCCATTTTTAGATGGAAATGGGAGAATAGCTAGAGTTATGATGAATGCGGAATTAGTAAAAGAAAACCAAAGCAAAATAATTATTCCTACAGTTTATCGGGAAGATTATATTGGCGCTTTGCGAAAGTTGACTAGAAAGCAGGATCCAACCGTTTATGTGAAAATGTTAAGAAGAGCACAGGAATTTAGTGCAACAATAAAAGCAGATGACTTGAATGAGGTTGAAAAACATTTAGAGGCCAGTAATGCTTTTAGTGATGAAGATGATGTGGTGCTTAAGATAATTCAATAAAACCTAATAATTCTTCTTCCTAAATCCGTTTTTAAATAAACTACTATTTATTCTTAACAATTGAGGAGATAAGTGTTTAGCAAGATGGTTAGATTAGAACTCACATATTACTTAAATACGTAATAAGTAGTCTCTTCCTATTTAAAAACACTTCTATTTATTTCTATTTGATATAAAAAGTATTATTGATTTAAAATTAATTATGTCATTTTTTAATAAAATGTGGTAATCCGTAAGAAATCAATAACTTCAAATCTTTACATTTATAGTTTATAAAATATATTTAAATATGCAAAATTATCACGATCCAGGGGAATATATAAGGGGGATTCAACAAATACTAATTTCCGATAAAAAAAGAATAGGATTTTTGTTCGGTGCTGGAAGTTCTTTAGCTATTAAGAGTTCTAAAACATTAACAGTTCCTGCTATAACAAAGATGACTAATACAATAGTCGAGAATGTTGGTAAGTTGAAAGACGATTATAAAACTGCACTTGAAGAGATTAAAGAAGAATTAGGAGAGAAAAATTTTAATATTGAAACCTGTCTCTTATACACATCTCCGAGCCCACGAGACAGGCAGAAATCTCG
>CAJXUU010000541.1 GCA_913061325.1 uncultured Saprospirales bacterium
AATCCAACAATTATTATATTGTTGGATTTTTTTTACTTTATTAGGACTATAATTAGCCTTTAATCAAATTTCTTGAAATTACAATCTTCTGAATTTCAGAAGTACCTTCATAAATCTGTGTAATTTTTGCGTCACGCATTAGTCGCTCTACATGGTATTCTTTAACAAAACCATTACCACCATGAATTTGTACAGCTTCTACTGTATGAGTCATCGCAACTTTTGAAGCAAATAATTTAGCCATTGCACTTGAAACATCATAGTTGTTACCTTGATCTTTATCCCAAGCTGCTTTCATAACTAAATGCCTAGCAGCTTCAATATCAGTGTACATATCAGCTAGCTTAAATGCAATTGCTTGGTGATTGCAAATTTCAGTACCAAACGCTTTCCTTTCTTTACTATACTTTAAAGCAAGTTCATAAGCACCAGAAGCTATACCTAATGCTTGTGAAGCAATACCAATTCGTCCACCAGAAAGTGTTTTCATTGCAAATTTAAAACCGAATCCATCTTCACCAATTCTATTAGCTTTAGGAACTTTAACATCATTAAATTGTAGTGTATGAGTATCACTTCCTCTAATGCCTAATTTATCTTCTTTTGGGCCGACATGAAAACCTGGAGTTCCTTTTTCTACAATAAATGCATTTATACCTCTGTGACCTTTGTCTTTGTCAGTTTGCGCTATTACTAAATAGACATCAGCTCTTCCTCCACTTGTAATCCAGTTTTTAGTACCATTAATAACATAATGGTCACCCATATCTATTGCAGTTGTTCTTTGAGATGTAGCATCACTACCAGCTTCTGGTTCACTTAAGCAAAATGCTCCAACAAACTCTCCAGTCGCTAATTTAGTTAAGTATTTTTGTTTTTGATCTTCATTTCCATAGGCTTCAAGTCCATAACAAACTAAAGAGTTATTTACAGATACAATTACCGAAGCTGAAGCATCAACTTTAGATAATTCTTCCATTATTAATACATACGAAATGGCATCCATACCACTTCCTCCATATTTTGGATCGACCATAATACCCATAAAACCAAGATCTCCCATTTTTTTGACGAGTTCTTGTGGAAATTTTTGTTCGTTATCACGTTCTATAACGCCAGGAAGTAATTCTGTTTGTGCAAAATCGCGAGCTGCATCGCGAATCATGATATGTTCTTCTGTAAGACTAAAATCCATAGTTTGATTTTGTTGTTGATTTGATAAAAAATGATAGCAAAGATAGAGGTTTAATGGCATTTTTTCAAAACGAATTGCTATTTTTACTGATATGTTAAAAAATAGCTATAACGTTATAGGTGTCATGTCTGGAACATCGCTTGATGGCATTGATTTGGCGTATATTACCTTTACTCATAATAAAAAATGGGAATTTACTATTCATAAAGCAGAGACAGTTAAATATAGTCAGCAATGGCTTAAAAAACTAAAAAGTTTAGTTGCTTTGTCTATTTCTGAATTAAAAGTTTTAGATGACGATTATACGACTCATTTAAGTGAAATTATCAAAAAATTTATAGCAAAACACAATATTACAACCTTGGATACAGTATGTTCTCATGGTCATACAGCATTGCATCGACCAGAAAATAGGTTAACTTATCAAATTGGTAACCTACCCAAAATTGCATTGATTACAAAACAAAAGGTTGTTTGTGATTTTAGAGTTGAAGATGTTGAACTTGGAGGTCAAGGTGCTCCATTGGTACCAATAGGAGATAGACTATTGTTTTCTGAATATGATTTTTGCTTGAATTTAGGAGGTTTTGCGAATATTTCCTCAGAGATTGATAATGAAAGGATTGCCTATGATATCTGTCCAGTTAATATTGTTTTAAATCATTATGTAAATAAGTTAGATTTGGATTATGATGACAAGGGCAAGATAGGATCTTCAGGAGAAATTAATATAGAACTATTAAATGATTTAAATTCATTAGAGTTTTATAAAAAGGAGCATCCAAAATCTTTAGGGTTAGAATGGGTTAAAACAGAAATACTTCCATTAGTTGACTCTTATAATCTTCAGGTTAATGATATTTTAAGAACACTAATTGAACCTGTCTCTTATACACATCTCCGAGCCCACGAGACAGGCAGAAATCTC
>CAJXUU010000542.1 GCA_913061325.1 uncultured Saprospirales bacterium
CTACACTATCCTCTTCGTCGGCAGCGTCAGATGTGTATAAGAGACAGCATTGATGCTATTGAAAATACAGAAGCATATTTTATATACGTAAACGACCTTGAATATCTTTTCGACAATTTTCCAGAAATGGAACGATATGCTCGTTTATCAATGGGAACCGTTTTTGGCCATTTTATGGAACGTATAACCTCTATAAGATTTACATCTGCCAAGGAAAAATATAATCATTTTCAAAAAACGTATTCTAATATTCATCATCGTATTCCTTTGGGTATGGTTGCTTCTTATTTAGGAATAACTCAAGAAACTTTAAGTAGAATAAGGGCTGAAAAGTAATTATTTGATTTAGGTCAAAAGTTCTGATGATTTCATTCTGTAGCTTTGACTAAAATTTATAATGAAGAAAAGAACCAAAAGAATATTATTAATCATAACTCTAGCTTTTATTTCAGGCATAGTTTACATATTTACTTATGTACCAACTCTACCAGAACAATATGGAATAGTTGAAACTAAACTATATTTAGGTAATTCAGACAATCAACCATTGATAGTAGCTTTTGGTGGAGGTGGGGGCGGCAATGATTGGTCTAGAAATTATATGAAAGAAAAAAGAGACAGCCTTAACGAAAAAGGTTACGGGGTATTAGCTATTGGTTACTTCAATTCTAATGGAACACCCAAAAGTCTCGATAGAATTTCACTAGATGCAATTTCGGATACGATATTGAACATTGCCAAAAATCCAAAAATAGATGAATCAAAAATTGCACTTATTGGAGGTTCACGTGGTGGCGAATTAGTCTTAAATTTAGCTAGTAGATTCGACCATTTTAATGCAGTTATTGCAATGTCAACATCAAATGTAAGCTTCCCCGCTATTACTTGGTCTGCAAATACTTCTTCTTGGACTTATAAAGACAAAGAAGTTCCTTATGTGCCGGCAACTTTAAAAACGATCTCTCCTGCATTAAAAGGAGATCTATATACTGCTCATAAGATGATGCTTGAAGACAAAGAAGCTTCAAAGAAGGCAGAAATCCAAGTAGAAAATATTAATGGAGCTATTCTAATATTATCAGGTAAAAATGATGACCAATGGCCAGCACAAGAAATGTCTGACCGTATAATTAAAAGATTAAAAAGCAAAGATTTTAAGTATTATCATGAGCATATAAAACTAGACGGTGGACATATAGCACCTTTAGAACATTTTAATCTTGTGTATGATTTTTTAGATAAACATTTACCAACGAAATGAACAAAGCCAGTAGTTAACACTGTTTATTAAATCATAGTACCCTTCCGGATGCTACTCTTCATATACTACTCGTCAGGCTGTGAAAAAACTATCTTTTCCTATTTCTAAAAATACACCGTCTTTTGTGTAGTGTGATATATCTGATTCTATTTACTTCAGAATAACTACAGAGTTTATAGTAATTATGGCAATTGTAGGAAGATAAGACTTGGATGACAAGCTTTAGAATTAAAGTGCTTTAGAGCTACACTAGATTTTATCGTTAAGGCACTGCTCCTATCAGTTTAATTCATTTTCAATTTTGCTTTTTGTACCCAATATTTTTCTTTCAATGCCACTGTATTGTTTCAACATAAATTTTCTGTTTCTTTCAATTTTCCATAAATAGCTTAAGAGTATATTTTTGTCTTTATCGTTTAATTTCATTGGCATCTCTATACTTGTAATACTCCCAAGAGTGTCAAAATTAAAATAAGGTGAAATTAGATTGTTGATATCTTTATAATAATTTTTATGAAACTGCATTTCATAATACTCCTCTTCAAATTTTCTGAGAACATTAAAATCAAATTCATATAGAGAGATTATTTCAAACCGTAATGACTCATTGTTAATAGTTTGAAAACCTTTTGATTTCATAGATTCATATCCCCCAGTATTTTGGATTGAAATTATATCACTCAAAAGAATTGCATAATACCTTTGAAAGGAATCCTGGTCAATTTGTTTATCATTAATTATATCTCTGAAATAATTACATGCCTTGATACCTTCACTGTGGGCTTTCATGTTTATATTTATATCTGCAATATCCCTGTCTCTTATACACATCTGACGCTGCCGACGAAGAGGATAGTGTAG
>CAJXUU010000543.1 GCA_913061325.1 uncultured Saprospirales bacterium
GATTTCTGCCTGTCTCGTGGGCTCGGAGATGTGTATAAGAGACAGAGCAATAACATTGCTTCTTCACCATCAATCCATTTAGCCGGCTTATCTCTGCGTTTAGATTCCAAATGCTCTACCACCTTATCAAATAAAGCATAAAAAGCTTCTTCTTGTAGACATACCACCTGCATCGGATTAAATATTAAAAGTTAAATGTATGGTCATCTTCGTGATTTTTAATCCTATAATATACGACTTATGTCCATTCTTTACCAATTAATTAGGTTTAAGTTTCAATCGAATGGTCAAACGGTAATATCTCAATCAAAGTTTAGAACCTTCTCTAAAGCATCATCCGTTTCTTTGTGCATGAAATTTGACTGATAATTGACGGTGGTTGTAATAGAAGAATGCCGATATAATTTCTGAAGCATTTGAATTGGAATTTTATTGCCTGAAATATTACCGAAGCTGTGCCGTGCAATGTGCATACTGAGTTTCTTTTCAATACCAAGTTTTTCGGCTACCATTTCCAATCGCCTATTTAAGTTTCTAGTTATCGTCTTTACCCGAGTTACCACTTGCTTTTGGTCATTTAAATTAGTACCTTTTAAATAAGGAAAAACTAAATCATTTTTATGCTGTTGAACCGACGTATACAGGTATAGTAATCTTTTTGCCTTCTCAGGCACTGCTAGGGAAACTATTTTTTGGTTTTTCCCCATCCGATAATAAAGCCTATCATCTTTAAAATCCGAGCATTTCAATTTCAAAATATCACCGACCCTTATACCCGCAAAATAAAAACTTGTTAGCCACGTATTAACTGTATTTTGTTGAGCCACTGTCAAGTCTCTTGCTGTTTCAAGCAATATGATCTCTTCCTTATTCAATCCGATTTTCTCACTTTCAGGGAATTTTATCTGAATTTTTCCTTTCCCAAATGGATAGTTGCTATCGTCCACATGATATTCCTTTCGTGCCAAATTATAAACTGTTCTAATTAGCATAAGATAATTAATAGCTGTTCTTGGAGCTACCTTTCGCTCATAAAGTAGATAGGCTTCAAACCGCCTTAACAAACTAACATCCAAATCGATAAACGGCAACTCCTTGCGCCCCAAAAAATCTTTGAATATATTCAATCTCTTTTCTTGATTGTAATGTTGATCGAATTTTTTACGTCTTAGTATGTTCCCAAGAAATAATTCACTGGCTAGAAAAAAATCTACCTTGGACTTACCAAGTATTTTATTTTTTATCTTCTTGGCAGATTGGTCGTTACCTTCCCCATCACTATCAATAAGTCTGTCATTTGCTTCTGATAGTTTCTTTGCAACCAACTTATTTAAACGGCTTGAGTTCGGATGTGATTTTCTTACTCTGTCGAATTTACTATCCCAGAATTTCTCGTCAATATATTGTCCAGTAAACAAGAATGATGATTTTCTATCTATGGTTACACGAATCGCGATAGGGAATAATCCCGCTTTGTTTGGTTTCCTCCTTAAAACTGCCTGTATTGTTGCCATTATTTTGAAGTTCGATACTTCAAGATACAAAATCTAGGTACAACATAGGTACAACATTTGATGTTTTTACTTGGTTTTACAACATTTCATAATTTCAAAACTCATCAATAAACTACTGATTATAAGCCATATAGAACCATATCAATACAGGTTTGTCAAAGTTCATAACCCGGAGGTCACGAGTTCAACTCTCGTTCTCGCTACAAAACTTAAGTTTATAGAAATCAACGGATTGGTTACTGCCAATCCGTTTTTTTATGGCCAAATTTTATCAATTGAGTACATTAGCGTATGCGGTTACTAAATAAATCATGTAAAATACTGTTATTCTAAACTTTACAAATCATAAGCCACCGGGTTTACAATTTTTAAGTTAGATATAAATTAACCATGACTACCCTAATTATGAATTATCGGTAAAAAGGGGATAGACATGTGTTAATTAAGACTATACCACATAGCTCATGAGGGGAACTATCCCCAACGAGTTCATCGAATCAAAATGAATGAAAATAGCTCGAATTCTCTAGTTATGACAGGTACCTAAATGAACTTGCAACAAAAAACGGGACAAAAAGTTAAGCTACATTTTTAAATTGCATT
>CAJXUU010000544.1 GCA_913061325.1 uncultured Saprospirales bacterium
TACACTATCCTCTTCGTCGGCAGCGTCAGATGTGTATAAGAGACAGTCCCATAATTTTGAGCAATCTCTTCTGTATAAATTAATGTTTGTTTAAGATTACCGTCACTAGTCATTTTTAAGGAAATCTTTCCAAGGTGAATTCCATCCAGTTTTAAAGTCAGAACTTCCGTTTCAAAATTGGTGTTTGTGATACTTTTTATAGTAAAAATGTCTTCCATCGAAGCAGTACCATCATAATAATATTTTGATTCAACCAATTGTAATTCTGTAGAGTAGTCTAAATTTGGAATTTCTGGAAATGCATTTCCAACGAGTACATAGTACTCTGCTTTTGATTCATTTTCAGTGCAAGTGAATTTTGGAGAATGCATCTCTTTCATTTTTTGAGCAGATGCAACTATCGACAATGTCACTAATAATGTTCCAAGTACAAATTTCATTTTTTTTATCTATCTAGTGCTAATGGTTTATTTAGTCTATTTATATCTCAAATTTAGAAGAATATCTATATTGAATTCTTTAAAGGTTGGTTCAAGTCCATAGTCACAAAAATCAATTGAAAGTGTACTTAATGTATAAAAAAGATATATCATTGATTCAATTTTGAATAAGGCTACAGGGAGTAAATCTAAAAGACGTTATAGTGATAATTCAGGGGGTTAAATACGATTAACTGGAGAGAGTATTTGACTATGTAGCTAATGTTAAAATTAGATATCTATGTTGAGTTAATATATTTGAGCTAGGTTACATTGTTAATTACCTTTCCATCTCACCACTGCGATTGCGCTATAGATTATATGGCCTGAAACTGATTTTCTATATCACTTTGGGGGCGATTGCGCCACGGGTTTTGAGGCGCAATATGTCTATATTAAGTTTCAGTATTTTCTGAAATGGATAATGCATCTTCTATTTCAACGCCTAAATACTCAATTGTACTTTGCAATTTTGAGTGCCCGAGTAATAACTGTATAGCTCTTAAATTCTTTGTCTTTGCATAAATTAAAGATGCTTTAGTTCGTCTAAGCGAGTGCGTTCCATATTGGGTGATGTCTAAGCCTAGGGTGGACACCCAATTTTTGACTATATTTGCATAATAGTGATAACAAATGTGTCGACCTAGTTTTCTTGGACTAGGAAATAGAAAATCAGATGAAGAGAGACTTTTCAGATAAATCCATTGACTCATGCATTGTTGGGTCTTTGGTGTAATTTCAAACTGTACCTCTTTATGTGTTTTTTGTTGTTCTATCATTGCTCGTGATTGAACTAGTGATGCAGACGATATGTCACGAACTTTTAGGTTTATTAAGTCACAAGCTCTTAGCTTACTATCGATTGCTAAGTTGAATAAAACTAGCTGTTCAAGCTTATTTTCAATTTCTAGACGTATCCTAATACGCCAAATTTCTTCAAGTTTAAAAGCTTTTTTCTGACCCACACGTTTATCTTTGTTCCAAGCTGTCATGATGAAATCCTACTATATATATGGAACTAATAGTTAAGATGAAAAAGAGGTATTTATAAATATATGAATTATAGAGTTCATATAAATGATTTATACGTGTGTGAGTTGAGTAGATATAGATTTATATATTAGTGTAGGGATTAAAAAAGCCGCTGTTTTAGCGGCTTAATAGACATTAATTTTATCTTTCAACTATACGTTTACAGCGTCTTTTAATGCTTTTCCTGCTTTAAAAGCAGGTACTTTTGCAGCAGCAATTTGAATTTCTGCACCTGTTTGAGGATTACGACCAGTGCGAGCTGCACGGTCATTTACCTTATAAGTTCCAAAACCAACTAAAGCAACATCACCGCCGCTAGCTAGTTCAGCAGTTACAGATTCAATTAAACTATCTAACGCACGACCAGCAGAAGCTTTAGAAAGGTCCGCGCCTTCAGCAATTTTTGTAACTAATTCACCTTTGTTCATTTTTATTCCTTATTTATTGTTATTACAACCATATTAAGAAATAAGAGGTAACAGAGCAATCAATATTGACAAACCTATTTATCTATCTCGGAAAGGGGCACAAAGCCTGACGGATCCCCACTTCATTATTTAAATAAAGCATCCGCATAAGCCTTTAATCC
>CAJXUU010000545.1 GCA_913061325.1 uncultured Saprospirales bacterium
CTAATGCTCCATCCGCTTGCGGTGGGGTAGTCAAAATTTAGGATCTTTTTTACTAGGGTAGGTATTCTGTACGGTCTTTCCATACTTCCAATTAATTTGCTTGCAGTATCTAAGTCTATTCCCATTGCTGTTATATAAAGTGGCTTCTTGCTTTCGCCTCTGAATACTTCCCGCTTATTATTTTGAAGTTTTAAAAAATCATTTTTGCTACTCCTATAACTGGATAATTCTTTGAAAGATGATCGAATAAGTACCCACCTAAGCCATTTTTATTGTCTTCATCCAAGATGACAAACCCATCGATTACTATGATGTCTTTCTCTTTTATTTCTATAGTCTTTAGTAGACTTATAATACAGGGTAATTCTCTTAAATAAAAAGAACCACTTTCATATTGTTGGATACCACCTATGGTTTCTGTAATCACCGATGTGGCTTCATTATCTTCCCATTGATTTATTAAAACACAAGCAGTTTTAGCTTTGTCTCTAAAGTAATGCGTGTCAAAAATGTAGACCATACTTGCGATTTGTAAAATTGATCATTCATCAATGCAAACCTTTACCTTTTTTCAACAACTCAGGAAATTTAGACTTAAACCTATTTAATCTTGGTACAGAAACTCCTTTTACATATGGTTGATTAGGATTCCTAGCTTCATAATCTTGATGATAATCCTCGGCATCATAAAATTTCACAAGAGCTTCTAGAGTAGTTGTGATAGCTCCATCAAATACTTTGTTTTTTGTAAGCTCGGCAATATATTTTTCTGAAGCCAGTTTCTCAGCTTCATTCTTATAAAAGATAGTAGATCTATATTGAGTACCTCTGTCCGGTCCTTGTTGATTAAGAGTAGTCGGATCTTGACTTCCAAAGAATACTTTTAATAATGTTTCATATGATACAACTTTAGGATCATAAAATACTTCCACGGCTTCTGCGTGACCTGTTTTACCTGAACCTATTGCTGAGTAATTTGCATCCTTCGCACTTCCACCAGCGTATCCAGACACAGCTTCAGAAACTCCTTCCACAGATTCGAATACAGCTTCTACACACCAAAAGCATCCACTTGCAAATACGGATGAAGTTTGACCTTTTTGAGTTGTTTTATTTACCTTTTTTACAGGTTCAATATTTGATGTAGGTGCATTTTTAACTGAGCACATGGAAAACGATAGTACTACTGCTAGAAAATATGAAAACTGTGACATATGATGTTTTTTAAATTCAAATGGTAAACTCTATTACACCCAGTAAGGTTTTTACTAAGATTCAACTTAACGGAAGATTAACTTGTAATCAATCAGGACTTAATTTTCTCCGAAGTTCTTTTTCAACTCCTTCTCAGTAAAATAAATAGTTCCAGCCATGATAACTAGCAAGACAGCTATGCCTGTAAGAGTGAAAGTCATTGGGCTTCTTGATTTTTGATTGTATAGTTGTAATGCTAATCCTACAATACCCGCAAGACTCCAAGTGAGTAAAAGTCCTGAAGAATAAACTTGAGCAAAATCCCAAGCTTCTTGCGATTTCATCGATCTCTTTGTTCTATAACCCGTTATTTTATTGATCTCTTTTGGAGGATTGTTTTTGAAGTAATAACCTGTTGCCGCGATTATTATTAAAGGTAAAAAGATGGTTATTTCTGCCCATGGAATACTATTTATTTCCATCTGTCTCTGTTTTTAGTATTTGAGATACAAATTTAATGAGTGTGTCGTTCAAATTATCTATTGCTTTTTCTATTTCCCAATTATTCTTATTTCTCGGCTCTACTTGATTTGAGATAGCTCGTATCTGATTGCAATTTACATCCGCGATTCTACAAGCATATAAAAAACCTGCACCTTCCATAGTTTCTATATCTGCATCATATTTTGCTTTGATTTTAGATATGCTTGATGCTTCTCCGTGTACTTTATTTACGGTGAGTCCAACTACAGTAGGCAGCCCCGTTTTGTATTTGTTTTTTGTATTTCTGATCCATCCATTCTTATAAGGGAATTGATCTTTTTGCATAAGCTTCAAGTCATACACATCAGTAAATGACCTGTCTCTTATACACATCTGACGCTGCCGACGAAGAGGATAG
>CAJXUU010000546.1 GCA_913061325.1 uncultured Saprospirales bacterium
GAGATTTCTGCCTGTCTCGTGGGCTCGGAGATGTGTATAAGAGACAGCAATAGGTTTATCGTTTATTACTTCAGTCTCCTTCTAGCTTTGGTCGTTAAAAATAGAGACTATAGAACTTTATTGTTATTCTTCAACCGCGATCTTTATTACACATAACGTCCCAGTGTATGTGGAGGAGTGAGGAACGAACTCTTACATCATCACACAATGTTACATATCGTTTCAATTCATAAGCTTAAGAATCAGCTTTTTAAATTCATGGATCTTGTACGAAGCTCATTTTAAATATGTTTCTTTATTAACTATTGATTAGAACTATTTTCTCCTCAGATACCAAGTCACCGCTAGCTAGATTTATTATTTTAACGATATAGATTCCATTTGATAAATTAGCTAAAGAAACTGAATGATTTGCTTCTTTTTTCATCAACTGATTTCCTAATAGGTCAAAGACTCTAACCTGCAATCTATCATACGAGTTGAAATACAAAACACCAGAATTAGGATTCGGGTACATGGATATTGATTTTAACTCCTGATTAATAGAAGAAGAAATGACTATTTCGGATATATTATTTTCTTCTTCCTCATCAACAATTAAATTTTCTGGGTCTAATTCAAGGCGTATATTAGAAGACCAATTGATAATGTTCTTGGGAATAGTGATAAGAAATGAGTTCGGACTTTCAGGAGCTATATTTTCAATAACTCTATTGGTAAACGTTTCGGTACCATTTATGATGACCGAAAAATCAAAAAATGAACAATCCACTTCACCCGCATTATTAATTACCGCCTCTAATATCAAATTAGAATCAGTTTCATCCTTAATGACAAATGATTCTATAAAAGGCTCTACATTTTTAAAAGTTCCTTCAAAAAATGAAGTCTCTTTAATTCCATCGTTGTATTCTCCCGCAAACGTAGCATCGTCCAAGAAGCCATTTGTAGGTTCCAAAGAATAGCGTTCCATTGGATCCAAGGGATCAAACATACTAGTATGACCAGCATAGCCACTATTCATTATTCCATCCAAAGAAAATAACTCCAAAGGACTTGTACCAGTAATAAAACTGTGTGGAAGTCCACTTGTATGTCCATATTCATGGGTATAAGTTGTAATATCATACCAGTTTACCACATTTCTCCAGATTCTCGATACTCTTGGACCCGAAGAAGTTTGCCTAAGAGGCTTTCCATCTAAAGACTCTAAGCCATAATGGACTATGTCTTTTCGTTCAAATTGCGATTCGAAGGAATTTAAGTCTATAAAACTGAACCCCCAGGTTCCTGATGTATTTTCACTTATTGGACCAATTTCATTGGTATAATTGGTAGGTCTAGGTTCGTAATTGAATGTAAAATTTACTCCGAATATACGATTAAAGTGCTCTTCTACAAATGAATAATCTGCGGTAATAGGGCTAGGGCAAAAGTCAGTCCAATAGCCTGTCGGAACACAATTTTCAGCACCATTTGTACTCATTTCAGAATATGTGGCGTTTACGTCGGTAGGAATGATATCATAAAAAGTAAGTTCTTCCTCTTGTTTCAATCGTACAACCAAACTGTTATCCAAAAAGTCCTTCATTGCGGATCTTTTAATGCCATCTTTCATAAACTGAAAATATTCTGAAATCACAGCTTCATCGTAGCCTTTTTCCCGCATCCATATAACAAAGTCAACCAAGACTGGGTCTTTTTCACAATACTCTTTGTCGCATGTGAAATCTATAAAAGTAGAGATCTGTTTTACTGCTTGATTTGGAAACTCCCATAAAAATGACCGCAATCTAACGGAACCCTCATAATCCAAAGAAACTGTGGTTGTTAATTCGCACTCAGTATTCCCATCACATTCAACTAATACTTGGTTTTGAATATCGTTATCTTTAATTAACAATATTGATTTTATCGGGTTGTTGTGTTTGGCACGAACTATTACATCAACAGTGTTATCAACATAGGACTCTCCAATAATTTCAAATTCAAATTCCTCTTGGGCATGTGTATTTGAATAGATTAATAGAATCAGTAATAAGGTCTGTCTCTTATACACATCTCCGAGCCCACGAGACAGGCAGAAATCTC
>CAJXUU010000547.1 GCA_913061325.1 uncultured Saprospirales bacterium
GTGTATAAGAGACAGTCATAATTCCTTGCATTTGTACCCAGAATAATATTTATTATTTCATTTTAAAGTGAATTAAAATATCACTATATCATGAAACGACTCATCTTTTTCATATTTACAATTGCAACAACGACCGAACTAATATAACAACAAACATTTGCTTCTTCAGATCCTCAATATAAAGTTCATGTAGAAGCGGGGGAAGCGGCATTGAATGACAAAAAGTATGATGAGTGCCTAAGTTCATATCAAGAGTCATTTAAAATCAGCCAAACTAGTGTATTGAGCACACTTAGAGCTGCCGCTTGTGCTTTCAGTGGGGATAATCAACAAATACTAAAAACATATACAAACAAAGCGTTTGAGCTCAATTGGGATCAAGCAAAAGAAATCTTTGATAATTATTCAGAATTTGAGTATCTAAAAGGAAGTGAATTCGAAAAAACAATCAATGAAAAGTGGGCAAAAGCCGCTAAAGAATCTGGGATCAACTTGGAATTAATGGTAGAGTTTAAAGAAATCCAACGTACAGATCAAGCGCAGAGAGGATACATGAGAGAAATCCAAGATGAATTTGGGTGGGATTCTCCTCAAATGGATTCGTTATGAAAAATACAAACAGCTGCTGACGAAGCCAACTTAGCAAGAATGGAGAAAGTTATCGAAGAATACGGATACCCTGGTAAATCTCTTGTAGGTCCAAGTAATATGGGAACAGCGTTCTTAGTAATCCAACACTCAAATCAAGAAGTTCAAGAAAAATATTTACCATTACTTAAACAAGCTGCTGATGATGGCGAATTAAGGTGATCTTCTGTTGCGTTGCTAATTGATAGAGTTCTCTTAGGACAAGATAATAAACAAGTATACAGTAGTCAAATTCATACAGATCAAGAAACTGGAGAATACTTCTTTGGGCCCATCAAAAATCCATTTCAAATAGATAGTATACAAAATACTGTTGGCTTAGGGCCTTTGCAAGAGTATGCTGATCATTAGAATTTCAAATGGGATCCTGCGAAACACGTAGCTCGACATAAGAAATAGAACTAGGTTCAATATCCGTATTTGTCTTTCCATTTTTGTCTGACTACTGCACTTAGTTTTTGCTCAGAAGGATTATTTCCAGGGCTATAGAATTGTGATCCTGAGATCTCCTCAGGAAGATACTCTTGGTCTGGGCTATTTTGGTCTTCATCGTGGGAGTACTTGTAATCCTTGCCATAACCGATAGACTTCATTAATTTAGTAGGTGCATTTCTTAGATGCAATGGAACAGATAAATCCCCAGTGTCTCTAATTGCTGATAATGCTTTGTTGATCGCCATATAACTGGCATTACTTTTAGGAGAGCAAGCTAGATAAACAGCAACTTGGGACATTATGATTCTGCCTTCTGGCATTCCAATTTTTTCGATAGACCGGAAAGCACTCTCTGCCAATAGGAGCGCATTCGGATTAGCAAGGCCTACATCTTCAGATGCTGAAATGATCATTCTTCTGCATATAAATTTAGGATCCTCACCTCCTGCAATCATTCTAGCTAGGTAATAAACTGTAGCATTAGGATCACTTCCTCTTATAGACTTTATAAATGCAGAGATAATATCATAATGTTGTTCACCTGTCTTATCGTACTTTGCGAGATTCTGTTGTATCACCTTGAACACATATTCGTCAGTAATATTTATTGGCTTTCCTTCTTCGTAACTCGAGACAACTATTTCTAGACTATTAAGCAACTTGCGTCCATCACCACCAGAAACACGAAGTAAAGCATCATAGGATGCTACGTTGATTTCTTTTGTCTTAAGGTATTCATCATCCTGGATTGCTTTATCGACAAGTGAAATAAGGTCCTCCTTTTCAAGAGGTTTGAGGATATATACTTGACAACGGCTAAGCAAAGCTGAAATAACTTCAAATGATGGATTCTCAGTCGTCGCTCCAATCAAAGTCACTACTCCTTTCTCTACCGCTCCTAATAGAGAATCTTGCTGAGACTTACTAAATCTATGGATCTCATCAATAAACAGCTGTCTCTTATACACATCTGACGCTGCCGACGAAGAGGATAGTGTAGAT
>CAJXUU010000548.1 GCA_913061325.1 uncultured Saprospirales bacterium
TCTACACTATCCTCTTCGTCGGCAGCGTCAGATGTGTATAAGAGACAGGTACTAATGTGTGTGGAGGCTTGTCGTTCTCCACAGTGTTACTGGCAGAATTTATTTTTTAATCCTGAATATTATATATCCTTACCTCTCCATAGTTTTTACTTGCACTTTTTGATAAATGTGAACCAACTACGAACATCTTTCCATTCCCTGAAACTGAGATTGAAGTTGTTGAGTTTGTATTTTCAAGAAGAATTTCTTCACTAAATTGATTGAATTTATTGTCATCAAATTTGTATATTTTAATTTTAGCAGGAGAACAATCTGATACAATAATCTTTCCTGCGTCATCTATATCTAAAATTCTCCCGAAATTTAAACATCCATCAATTCCAGAAATTTCTTGATCCATTTTTTTAACTCATTTTTTTCAAAATTATAAATTTCAATTGAACCATATACTTCATATTCTTTATTCACTATTCATCTTTTAGAGTTCTTTGCTAAAACATGGCTAACTCCATATTTTACATTTTCATTGTTTGGACTAATTGCTTCTCCTATCTTATTCCAATCAGCATTTTCAAAATTATACATTTGCACTTTTCTGGAATAAATAGACTTATTTCCAGTTTCATTCACACTCATAAGTTGTCCACTTTTTGAAATTGAAACATCATAACCAAATCCTCTCATTTCAGAATTTCCTATTATTGTATTTCCTTTCTTAATCCAGGTATTATTTCTTCTCCTAGTTGAGTCCAGCTCCCAGATTGGTTTTCGTAAATTAGAATCCCAAGATTTACAGTATTGGGGGTTGGATATTTTAATTGTGATACAACAATCCTATTACCTAACTCATCTATATCAGTTAAATATCCAAACTTTTGTTCTTCATACTCCCCTTTAATAATCTCATTCATTTGAATTTGCCCCGTTACTTGATAGGTTATTAATGTTGATAGTATGAAAAGTAATTTTAGTTTCATTTTTTCATTTTTTTTGCATGTAACAATTTTGCAACATGCGGCGTGGCGACGATGGGAAGCATGATCGTCATTGTCGCTTGTTGAACAAAACCTTTGGTAACTTTAGGCATATTGTTTGCTCAAGACTAACTGACGATTTTGTCACTTTTCTTAATACTAAGTTATGAAAAAAAAGATACGATTGTAACCCGCTGTGAAGATTCAATTCCAGAGTTCAGACAATTAAACATCAGATTCCAACAAACCGTTATTCTCGCTGATCGAAGTATGGAAACATACAAAAACTTCATTCGTGCTATCCTTTGCCAAGCCCCTAAAATCGCACCTTGAATATGATTAAAAGTAGATCTAAATCATAGAGATAGACCCAATAATGGCTATTCTTGTTTTCATTATGACAAGCATTTAGATAAAAATGATCTTCATAATCTCACAGTAGATTAAATCTTACACTTTTCTATCCCAAATATAATTTTGTAGCTCTATACTGTATACAGGTGATGTTCAACAACGACCAACATCGCAATGCTACTCATTACGAGTTACTCGCTTTATGTTATAGCTCCCTGTCCATTCGCTACGATTCTCGCCACTATTCCGTAATATCTTCGTTTCGTGTATTATATCCCATTAACTCACTTGATATAATAATCAATTCCGCTAGTTGTTCCCTTTGATCAGTTTCATTAAGTTCAGATACGCATTTGGTTTTTAATACGTGTATTATTAATAACCAATATCTATAACAACTAACATTCACAAAAAAGACATCTAACTTTCTTGTTCAAAAATAATACTTCTTTCCGTATTTTTCTTATAAATGTTCTTAGGAATAATCTCACTGTTCGCAGTTGAACGATAGTTTTTATGATTTGGGTTTTGAATATATTCGAGTTGATACTCAATCATTTTTTCAAAAGGAATAAGGAAATCCTTCGTCTCGCATTGTTCTAAGTCACCTTCCTTAAGTAAATTTAAGACAGTATAGACTGACTCAATAGTACTAAGACAAAGAGATTCTGGCTGCTGCTTGATAATAAATTTTGATTTTATTTTATTATCAAAACTCACT
>CAJXUU010000549.1 GCA_913061325.1 uncultured Saprospirales bacterium
TATCCTCTTCGTCGGCAGCGTCAGATGTGTATAAGAGACAGCATTAAAGCAATAGAAAAAGCTGCATCAAAAGCTGCACAAGCAAAATTGAAAGCAGAGGCAAATGGAAAAGCATACGATAATTCGATAACAACGATTATAAATACAAGCTATACAACAGAAGCAGACTTTTTAAGTGCAGCAGAAGGTATTGTAGAAGCTAATTTTACTTATGAAGAAAAACAACAAATTACCAGCACAGCTCATTTAGATACTATTGGACCAAGTGCAACAGATATGCCTATCAGGCAAGTGGTTTATTTTGGAGACAATGCACGTAACAAAAAAGGTAAAAAAGTATACGGAATTCTAGCGAGTTATGACGATATACAATACACAACCTTCTGGAAAGCTTTAGAGATTGGGCCAAATAGAGAGCGAGAAATAGCAGAATCTAGAGATACACAACCATTAAAAGGACCATGTAAAGCAACTCCAATTATGGTAAAAATGTTGCGTCAGCAATTGGCCAGTTTACATTTTGGAGCTCAAGCAGGTTATGAATCAATTCCAGAGCCTTTAGAAACCAAATATATGGATTGGTCTTTACCCCCATTTAATGCAGGATATCATGCCTATTTATCTCATTATAATATTGGAGATGTTCAGCAAAAAATACGCAAACCATCGTCATTGGTAGCAGGCAAAGAAAGCAATATTTTTATTATAGGATCAACATATTCTAATGATCAAGCTTGGGTAGAAGGCGCTTTCTGTACCGCAGAATCGGTTTTAAACGATTTCTTTAATATAGAAAAGCTAATCGATAATAAAGAGTACCCATTTATTTGTCCGGCCTAAAAAAATAACAAACAATAATTTATAAACTAACCAAACTTATTATGAAAAAACCACAAAAATCATCAGTAAGACCCTACAAAGAACTACCTGAAGTATTACCAACAGAACCTAATAAAGGCTCTCAACACGGAATATTATCCAAACTAAATGGTACTTGGGTAAATTGGGAAGGAGGTCCAACAGGATTACACACTACACCAATGCCATCGCCAGGAACCTCGTCTGAAACTATCTTTGGAGTTTTCCATTTCAAATCACAAGTATATACAGAACAACTTAAGTTTACACAGGTGAATGCACCTGTACGTAACCGTGCAGGATCTAATGAGCAGTTTAATGGTGCGGTTAAATATGATACGGCGATTATAGATGATCAAGGCAATTTACAACACTTTGAAGACGGAATGTACTTGTGGTTAGGCGATCACCAAATGCCTTGGAAGGAAGATAGCCCATACCAACATCCACCAACGATGTACAAGCACACCTCAGATGAAGAGTCAGTAAAAACAGATGGAGGAGAGCCAGTAATTGGTCCGGGAGAATTAGGTCCACAGTTTGTGCCACCTTATCAAATATCTCGATCGGGAGTTATTCCACATGGTACAACCATTCATTTAACAGGAAATATTACGGAATCAAAGGAGGGTGAAACACCACATATTGCTGACCTTTGGGAACAACAATATTTAGCAGTATCGCCAACGATGGGAATCAATCCAGAAAAAGATTTGATAGCAGGTTCTCGTGAAAAACCTACATGGACAGAATTACCTCGTGAAGATCAAGAACCAGGAGGAGTAAACAGTGGTCGTGCATATTTTGAGAAAATCTTCAACTATGACCAATTTGGAGCAAAGTTTCCATATACCGTACAACCGAATTTAAAATTATCAGATGCCAACGAAGGACTAGCATTCAAGAGCTATGATATGATTGAATTAGATTCTTTGCATAACACTGGAGTTCAAGGAGGTGTAATTAATAATCCAATGATTGAACGTTATTGTAGAGTAGTTCGTATGCGTTATCGTATGTGGATAGAGGAGGTGTATGATGAAGAATTTGGAGGTTTAATAGAGCAACTTCAATATGAACAAATTGTAGATTTTGAGTTTCAATTTGGATCAGACGGAGGAACAACATTATGGCCACATATTCAAGTAAATACTTTACGACAAGAAAAAGATATTCCGTCAG
>CAJXUU010000550.1 GCA_913061325.1 uncultured Saprospirales bacterium
GAGATTTCTGCCTGTCTCGTGGGCTCGGAGATGTGTATAAGAGACAGGTATATCTGGAAACTGTGCAAACTCAAATCCCCTTCCTTCAAGTACTGCATCGATATTTATTACATGGCTAGTCCTAATATAGGATACACCTAATGAGAAATTTTTGTAATCTGTCTCTATGTCTATCTTGGCATTATGTTTTGATCTGTATTTTAGCACATTAGTACTTGCCGATAGCCCATATTGCAGGCTGTCATTGTTTTCATAATTTGTATATGTTGGATTAATATAAGTATAGCCACCAAAGCCACTGATAGATACTGGGCCCATTTCCCATGTCCCTAATAGACTAATTTCCAACCCATTAATCTTTGTGTTTCCAACATTGTTGGAAGTGAATGTCGGTCTGAATGTTGTTGTGTTGAATTCAAATGTAAATTCCATCATGTCTTGATACTCACTTGTAAATATAGCTCCATCGATAAATCCTTTAAATCCTCCAATTTTGAAACCTTGTTTTATTCCAATTTCAGCTGTCCAGCCAGCTTCAGGGATTAAGTCAGGATTTGATTCTATTTGGAATATTCCGAAAGTAGTAGTAATAAATCTTTCAGTAATAGTTGGGAATCTATATCCTTGGCCCCATGAAGCTCTCACAGAACTGAAAGGCATATATTCATAACTCGCCCCTAACCTTCCAATCCATCTTCCAGCAGATATCTTACCATCAGGAACTGTCAATCCATTAAACTCCTCAGGTGTATTTTGTTCATTATATTCGTATCTCAACCCTGCAGAGATATTCAATTTATTAATTTTCTTCTCTAATTGCGCATAATAAGCAAATACATTTGTCGTAAAAGTAGTGTCATTAAATAGTTCTGCATCCGTTGATGAGTGAGAACCAACAAGACCTGTCGTCAATAATACATCCAATGAGTCTAGGTTTCTTTGAAATTGGTACTCTCCATATTTTGTAGTTGAAAAGTTGGATTGATTTCCACTATTATTATTCTCTATTCTGTGATATCTGGTGAGCAGCCTATGGTTGTTTCCATAATTGTCCTCAATAGTGAAAGATGGGTCAATAAAGTATCTAAAAACTTCACTAGACGCTACGCTTCCGGGGAATGCATTGACAGCTCTACCATCACTATTTTCCCAAATGAAGTAATCACTATCCTTGCCTTTATTAATTAGAGTATTTATTCCAATAAATGCTTTGTCAGAGATTCTATACTTTAGTTTTAGTCCCAATCTGAATCGTTTATCGTCAGTATCATTAAGAAAGCTCTCTTCTCTATAATAAAAAGCATTTGCGACAGCTTCCAATCGGCCAAATTTCTGTTTGTGAACGGCACTCAACATATATGCATATCGAGCTGTATCTCCGGACCAGTTTTTAGTAGAGTCTTGATAGTTATCAAAATGAGTGTATGAGGAAGTGATTTTTGTATTAGGAACGTTTTTAGCTGTTCCCGTTCTGATATTGATGATACCGTTCAGTGCTGCTGAACCATAAAGACTAGATGAAGCACCTTTTACGATTTCTACTTGATCGATATTTTCTACGGGCATATCTCCCCAATTAGGAAAGCCTGCATCAGTCTGTAACGCCGGCATATCATCTACCAATAGCATCACACGTGAGCCAGCGCCATAAGAATATCCGCTTCCACCTCTGATGTTGGCTTGTCCGTCTACCATCTGAACTCCAGATACTTTATCAAGCGCATCATCTATAGTAATTGTATTTGTATTTGCTATCAAATCCGGTTTTAAAACTTCAACAGAAACTGTAGATTCACTCAATCTTCTTTCATACCTAGAAGCCGTGACTGTCATTGTTTCCAAAACAAGATTGTCAGACAGGTATATCTTGCTAGGCACATCAGTCAAAGAATTCACGTATATCACTTTGTTAGCATAGCCAATAAAAGTGATAGTAATCTTGTCGGGATATGTAGTAGGGGAATATTCAAATTTGCCATTCACGTCCTGTCTCTTATACACATCTCCGAGCCCACGAGACAGGCAGAAATCTCGT
>CAJXUU010000551.1 GCA_913061325.1 uncultured Saprospirales bacterium
TCTACACTATCCTCTTCGTCGGCAGCGTCAGATGTGTATAAGAGACAGCGCTTGCGGTGGGGTAGTCAAAATTTAGGATCTTTTTTACTAGTCAATCTAGGTTATAATTAAATTTCGCATAATTCTTTTACGACTCTTGGGACCCCTTGAGTAGCTGTGGCTTCGATCACGGTTAGGTTTTTTGCTTTTTTTAGTTCGTGAGATATCGTTGGTCTAGGATCAATGTATATTACCTGCGCATGAGGAGGTGCATAAGCAACGAGACCAGCAGCTGGGTATACTTGCATTGATGTTCCTATTATAATCACAATCTCAGCATCTATTAACTCTTTTGCTGCGGTTTCTAACATGGGTACCATCTCTCCAAACCATACAATATGTGGTCTTAGTTGATAACCATCGGTTGCTAAATCACCACGTTTTATAAAGCCATTGGTTTCAGTGATTAAGGCTTCATCAACCACAGAACGTACTTTCCTCAATTCGCCATGAAGATGGATTACATTTTTACTCCCTGCTCGTTCATGAAGGTCATCTACATTTTGTGTGATGATAACAACATCGTGATGTTCTTCCATTAAAACCAAAGCTGCATGACCATCATTGAATGTGACTTCACTGAGTTGTTGCCTTCTAAGGTTGTAGAATTCGAGAACAAGATCCATGTCTTTTGCCCATCCTTGAGGAGAAGCGACCTCCATCACGTCATGACCTTCCCATAAACCGCCAGCATCTCTGAACGTATTGATTCCACTTTCGGCACTTATGCCTGCTCCTGTGAGTACCACAATTTTATTACGACTCATATTTTATGTTTTGTTGGTTTATCAATTTGTTATAGTGTACTTATCATTCAAATATAGTATCTGGATATTCTATTCTAGTTAAATATAGGCCTTGTGGATGACCTTGTTTGTGAAATGGGAATTCAAATGACTGTTTAGAATTTAGCTGCTTTTTAAATGTATCCACTTTTAATTTCCCGTCCCCAATATCCAACAGCCTGGCCATCATATATCTAATCATTCCTCTTAGAAACCTATTTGCTGTTATGGTAAACTTGTATCTTTCAAGGCCTTCTATCTTATTTATTCTTGCATCTTTTATTGTACAATCAGTATTTTTGTATACATCTGGATGTTTACAAAGAGACCGAAAGTCTTTTGTTGATTTTATTATTTCAATTGCAAGATTCATTTTGTCAAAATCTAGATCAACATAATTGTAATAAGAACTGGTATGAAATAATTTAGGTGTTTTTATGAGGTGGAAATCATATTCATAAGTTCTCCACTTTGCATCTTGTTGGGCATTAGCATTAGGCTTTACTGTTATTACTTCTGATATGCTGATGTCATCAGGTAGCATATGGTTTATCCTAGAAACAATATCATAACTCGGTAGTGATTCTATATCGACATGGACAAAATATTCTGTCGCATGTACGCCTGCGTCTGTTCTGCCACAACCGTGAATAAGGGTTTGATTATCTAACATTTTAGATAGAGCACCTTCAATAGTTTCTTGTATAGTGTTAGATGTGTTTACTTGACGTTGCCATCCACTATAATTTGTACCTTGATATGCTAGTTTTAAGAAGTAACGCATATTTATAAATGTTGAGTAAAGTATACTGCAAATGTAAAAAAGAGTAACAATTGCTTATCACTCTTCTTTTATTTATTTGAGTAATTGGCATTATGTCGTTAAGCGTTAGTAGAGGTTAGTTTATAATTACTATCGTAAATGTAGAGAAATTGTTTTGCACAGAACCATAAAGGATTTTTAACTATCTTAAATCTTAATCAATTCCTTTAAGATCGTAGCGATGGATAAATTATAGCTGTGGCGAAATAGGTTTCAGCGGAGCTACATCACTACGCGCCCTGTCACCTCTATCCGTCGGCGATCAGGTTTAATAAATGTATTTGAAAGTATAATCCTTACTGTCCAAAACAGGCAGATACCATTCCAAATGAAATTAAATCTGTCTCTTATACACATCTGACGCTGCCGACGAAGAGGATAGTGTA
>CAJXUU010000552.1 GCA_913061325.1 uncultured Saprospirales bacterium
GATTTCTGCCTGTCTCGTGGGCTCGGAGATGTGTATAAGAGACAGCAATAGATCAACCAAGGATTAGTTTGCTTAGTAGCAAGCTAAATTCTGTCAACTTATTCTTGAGCAGTTTTATCATACTGTTCTTATTGTCTAGTCATAGCTTATCTAGTCAATGTAATTCCCCAATAACTTCTTTCCCATTATCTGACGATTTCGAAACTTCTATAGGAAATTGGATCCAAGACTCATCTGATGATTTTGCTATAGTAAATGTAAATATAGCGGACAATATAACAGAGTTATCTTCAATTGGTATCGATAATAATGGAATTAATTTGGTAGATTGTGATGATCCTGATTGTTATTTAGTTGATTATTCAAATGATAATAGAATTGCTAAAGAAGTAGATGTAAATTCAGTTATTCCATTTCTTAACTCACCTTATACAACGTCAGAAACTATGTCCAAAGGGACTTTGAGCATAGTAGAAAGTAATATCTTTAGTAGCGATCCTAATAATTACATAGATGATATTTGTTTAGAGGACAGATTGACAATATCGAAATCAGCTTTTATAACATCTGAAACTCTACCGAATGGAACCTTAATTATCCCAATGGGAAACTCATTTCAAAGCTCCCAGATAAGAGCATATGGATTGGCCGTTCTGCTGCTTCATGCCGAGATCCCATTAAAATGGATAATACTACCTAATAAAACGAAAGATGGAGTTGATTTTTCTGCAGATAGCAAAAGAATTTATCCATCTTCTAATTCAATTCAAATTCGTGACTTTAGAGCAGGACCAATTGCGATCCAACCAGGATTTGAGAGCGAAGCGGCAGCTGTTATTAATTCCTTCAATGCGGGAGGAGATAACGTTGATGTATATGAACTACAACAAAGTGTAATTGCTCATGTCCATGCTACATTAGTGCATAAACCAAGGGCATTGGTAGGGAATGATAATTCATATATTCATACTAGTATCTTTAGTGATGCAGGACTAAGTTCTGGGACGCACTACGATGTCGGTGATACTCCAGAACTTACTAGTTTTTCTTGTTACACTCTTGCTACTCAACCCCATGATGACGATATCACATTAGCGGATAAAATCGCAGTAGAAGATTTTGTGCAAAGTGGAGGTAACTTTTTTGCACAATGTGCAGCTGTGCAAGCATATACTGAGCACGGATTATTAGCCAATTTTCAAGCAGAAGGAAATACAGGAGGTAGTCTTTTGTATGACAATCATGATGAGCCGATGGCACAATTTCAAGGAACGATAGATGATGAAGGAGGAGCAGTTGTATCTTTTGAAATCACCTCTAATCCAGGCAAACGGATAGTGTATTCTAGTAATAATGGGTCGAGATTTAAGGCCTACGTTGGTCAGCTTTCTGTTGATCCAGATATTAATGCTGGTGGATATGTTCACTTATTAGGAGGTCATAAGCATGGTAGCGATAATGGAAAAATAATGGTGCTGAATGCATTGTTACGTCCTTCAGATAGACCCTCTGGTTGTGGCTTGACTATTGGTCCTAAAGCAATTGATGATCTTGCTGTTTTGCTTAATTGTAGTGAAACTTTGACTATAAATGTATTAAATAATGATAGTAATCCGGTTGGAGGTATTCCTACAGTTAGTCTTTTGACTGCTGGTAGTAATGGTACATTTTCGGTGTCAGGCACAGTTATTTCTTATTCACCATCTTCTGGGTATTGGCCTGGCAGTGATTTGGTAACATATCAAATTTGTGATGAAAATAACAGTTGTTCACAAGCAACAGTTACTGTAGTTGGTGATAATAATATTAAAATAGCAGGATCCGTTTATAACGATGTTAGTCTCAATGGTACTCTAGATAATGGTGAAAATGGCACAGATAATATAACAGTTGATTTATATGAAGACACAAATGCAGATGGGCTATTAAATAATGGAGATAGTTTTGTTTCATCTAAAAATACTGATTCTAATGGTGATTTTTCATTTTCGATTACCGATATAACACCTCCACCTATTACCAAT
>CAJXUU010000553.1 GCA_913061325.1 uncultured Saprospirales bacterium
AAAGGTAATCTAGTAGACATTGCCATCGGTTTTGTTATGGGTGCTGCTTTTAAACAAGTAGTCACATCATTCACAGGAGGGATTGTTTCTCCACTAATAGGATTGGTTTTTAAAGCTGATTTTAAAGATCTAAAATGGATCGCGAGAGAAGCAGATACTTCAAGTAATATTTCAGAAGTTGCTGTTTTATACGGTGATTTTATAACCAATATCATAGATTTTATTATTGTTGCATTTGTAATGTTTATTATTATCAAAGGAATAAATGCCACTAAGAAAAAAGAAGCACCTGAAGCGCCTTCGGCGCCAACAGGACCAACACAAGAAGAATTATTAGCAGAAATCAGAGATTTATTAGCTAAAAAGTAAATTTATTTACAATAAAAAACGCATGACAAGCTCATAAAAGGCTTTGGGCTTCTCTGCATGTAACCAATGACCAACATTGGCAATGGTTTTTATAGATGCTTTTGGGAAATGTGCTTTTATCACAGGAACTTCACTCTCTGTAATATATCCAGAATTTCCTCCTGCTAAAAATAGAGTTTCTCCATCAAAGGTTGTAAACGATGGCAATGCTTTCCCTACTTCATGATTATTTTCGGTGAGTGATTGTAAATTAAATCTGTAGGCTAAGAGTCCTTTTTCTTTCCAATACACATTTTTTAATAAAAAAGAACGGACTCCAATTTCCGGAATTAGTTCAGTGATTTTTTGATCAACCAGTTTTCTGGTATTGTGAATTGAAAAATCAACAGAATTCAATGCTTTTAAGATATTAGTATGATGCGGCTTATAGTATCTTGGAGCAATGTCTACAATAATTAGTTTAGCTACCAATATTGGATATTTTACAGCAAAAAGCATTGCTGCTTTTCCGCCCATTGAATGCCCTAATACTATCAGTTTTTCCAGGTTATGATATTTAATATACTGAACTAAGTCTTCAACTAAAAGGTCATAATCAAAATTATTTTCATGAAAACTACGTCCGTGGTTTCGCTGGTCTATTAAATGTATTTGAAAATCTTCTCCAAACTTATTTCCGAGAGATTTCCAATTATCACTCATGCCAAAATATCCATGAAGAATTAGTAAGGGAGCACCTTCTCCAATTATTTTTGAATGTACTATTTTCATTAATCAGTTATCAAAATTTCAAAATATAGTTCACTAAATAAAACTTCTAGAGCCCCGTATTACGTGTGTATTGAGCACTTAAAACACCTTCTAGCTAAGTCTATGCAAATACATATTCACCACATTTTGCAAGCCTAAATATAAACTCTCAGATATTAAAGCATGCCCAATAGACACTTCTGCTAAATTTGGAATGTTTTGCTTAAAGAATTCAATATTATCAAGACTTAGATCGTGTCCAGCATTAATTCCTAGCCCTAATTCATGAGCAAAAACTGCTGCTTCTGTGTACGGTTTTATAGCTTGCTTATTCCCTTTTTCATAAGCACTTGCAAAATGCTCTGTATACAATTCTATTCTATCTGCACCTGTTTTGGCAGCAGCTTCAATTAATTTTAGATCTGAATCAATAAAAATAGAAGTTCTAATTCCTGCGTTTTTAAACTCGCTAATTACTTCTTTTAGATATGATTGATGGGTAATAGTATCCCAGCCTGCGTTAGAGGTAATTTGATTGATATGATCTGGAACCAGTGTTACCTGTTTTGGCAGCACTTCCAAAACTAAATCCATAAATTTACGAATAGGATTTCCCTCAATATTATACTCTGTAATAACTATTGGCTTAAGATCATACGCATCCTGATATCGAATATGTCGTTCATCTGGCCTTGGGTGTATAGTGATGCCCTGTGCACCAAATTCTTGAATATCTGAGGCAACCTGCAATAAATTAGGAACATCTCCACCTCTTGAATTGCGTAATGTTGCAATTTTATTAATATTTACGCTTAACTTTGTCATTGGTTTCAAATAAAACACAAAAGTACGGCATTAAATGATTTTAAACTATATTCGTAAAGCATGAATATGAAA
>CAJXUU010000554.1 GCA_913061325.1 uncultured Saprospirales bacterium
CCTCTTCGTCGGCAGCGTCAGATGTGTATAAGAGACAGATAAGTATGGAATAATAAATGAACATGTTTTAAACGACACAGTACATTTATTTGATTTTAACACTTTTTTAAATTTTGTTAACACGGAATATGCAACAATAAATAATAAAAATACTATCATTGTAGGCAGCAAAAACAAAGTCTTTATAAATTCATTTTATATTCCAACTGGTTTTAGTTTTACAGCTCTGGATGAATCTGAATTCCCTTTAATCTTAAGTGATAATTATGGTAATAAATGGGATTTATTTGGATTTGCTATTGAAGGCCCAAATACAGGCCAGAAGCTAAACAGTCCAAAATCATACTTTGCAGCTCAATGGGCTTGGGATGATTTTTTTGAGAATCAAAACAATTATAATTAATACACATTTAATGAAACAAAAATTACTTTTCTATTTCGTTACATTTCTTTTTACAACAGTTTCATCACTTTCACAAAACACTATTGGCGCATTAAAAAATAATACAAATTCATTTAATGGTTATACTCTTTTTACATCACAAACTGAAACATATTTAATAAACAACTGTGGAGAAGTTGTTAACCAATGGTCTAGCTCTTTTCCGCCAGGAAATGCAGTATATCTACTTGAAGATGGCTCTTTACTTAGAGCATGTAAAATTGAGAACACAAACATTGCCTTTGGAGGCACAGGTGGACGAATAGAAAAATATGACTGGGGTGGAAACTTATTATGGGAATATAATTATTCTAGTTCAACAATGGTACAACATCATGACATTTACCCATTACCAAATGGTAATATTTTAGTTTTAGCAGCGACTATTATGACTAATGCTGAAGCAGTTCAAGCTGGAAGAAATCCAGCAAATCTAGTGGATGGTAATTTATTTAATGAGCAAATAGTTGAAATACAACCAGTAGGTAATAATAGTGCAAATATCGTTTGGGAATGGAATATAAAAGACCATTTAATACAAGATTTTGATGGATCAAAAGACAATTTCGGTTCGGTGGAGAGTAACCCTCAACTTTTAGATATTAATTTTCTAGGTTCATTGAGTGGAATTAATAATTGGCTACACGTTAACTCTATACAATATAACGCAGATTTAGATCAAATTGTTTTAAGCTCTAGACATATGAACGAAATATATATTATTGATCACTCTACTTCGACTGCGGAAGCAGCAACATCATCTGGAGGAATATATAATAAAGGTGGTGATTTTTTATATCGTTGGGGAAATCCGCAAGCTTATAGACAAGGTGATCAAAATGATCAAAAGCTTTTTGGTCAACATTATCCTCATTGGATACCTGATGGATTAGCAGATGCAGGAAAATTAATACTCTTTAATAATGGGTTTAGTAGAACACCAAGTTTTTCTGAAGTATTTATATTAGATCCACCTACTGATTCACCAGGTTTTTATATGTATACTCAAAACACTGCATATGGTCCAAATAGCCCAGATTATACTTATACAAACCCAGTTGATCCAATCAATTTTTTCTCAAGAATATTGTCTAGTGCTCAACGATTACCTAATGGTAATACTTTGATTTGTGATGGTGATTCTGGTTATTTTTTTGAAATTGATGCGTCTGAAAATATTGTTTGGGAATATATAAATCCTTCAAGTGCTGAAGGAATATTAACGCAAGGAGATAATCCTGAAAATTTTGCAAATACTGTTTTTAGAGCTATTAAATATGCTCCAGAATATTCAGCTTTTAATGGAAGAGATTTAACTCCAGGGAACCCTATAGAACAAAATCCAGATTTAAGTAATTGTGATATTTTAAGTATAGATGATCACACGTTTTCGAATCTAAAAGTGTACCCAAACCCTACATCAACTTCAGTGGAAATTTCATCAAATTCAATTATTGATAAAATTGAAGTTTATAATATGCTAGGTGCGAAAATAAATTCTATTCAAAATTCAAATAAAATTTATTTGAATGATTATAAACTGTCTCTTATACACATCTCCGAGCCCACGAG
>CAJXUU010000555.1 GCA_913061325.1 uncultured Saprospirales bacterium
ATCCTATTATAACTACAATCATTATGTATGTCAACTCTTTTTTCGATTATAAATAATAAAAAGGAGATTTACTTTGCCTGCAGTTCTTTTCGATAAAATTTTAGCACAAGGTGTTCGTGCTGGTCAGATACCAGCTAAAACGCAATCCGCAAGAACATGGTTTCGAAATGCGGCGAAGAAAGTAACAATCGCCCCATCAACGTTAATGCAAGAAGATCGTACACAATTAAAGAATCGTGCATCAATTGGAAAAATGTATTTTTTCTATTATGATCCAAAGCATAAAAAGACGTTGCCATATTACGATAGGTTTCCGCTCATATTTAAAGTACAGAATGTTCCTGGTGGTTTTCATGGTCTTAACATGCATTATTTACCACTACCACTCAGAGCTAAACTAATGGATGCTCTTTATGACTTAGCATCCAACACTAAGTATGACGAAGGAACAAAATTAAAAATTAGCTATAATATCCTCAAAGGTGTGAGTAAGTATTACAAACCAACATTTAAAATGTATTTGAATGATCATGTAAGAAGTAGATTTCTAGAGGTAGCTTCAAATGATTGGGATATGGCTTTATTCTTACCACTAGAGCAATTCGAAAAATCATCTAAGTCTAATGTTTGGAAAGACTCACGATCTATGGTAGGAGGTCGATAACATGGCTTTTGATATCGATTCATTTACTGCTGAAATGCATAGTGTTGGTTTCGCTAGACCAAGCGACTTTGAAGTTGAGATTGGTGGTGACATTCTTTCAAAAGTTGGTAGTTCTTTTGGATTATCAAGCTCATTAATGTTTAGAGTTAATACTGCTGAACTTCCGCAACGTAATGTTGAAGCTATTAGTTATGCAGAGTACGGTGCGCCATATAAAATTGGTGGTGGAGTTAACTATGTTGATACTCCTATTAGTATTATTTGCAGCCCAGACCTTCGCGAGCGCGAGTTCTTTATGCGTTGGCAAGATTTAATTGGTGGGTTTCATCGTAACCCTGATCTAGACGCCGACCAAAGAAAGAATCAATTTAATATTGGTTATTATGATAATTATGTTGCTAAAAAAGGTATTACAATTTATCAGTTGGACCAGCAAGGGTTTAAGACGTATGCAGTAGATTTAATTGATGCTTATCCTATTGTTGTTAGCCCACTTTCGTTGAGTTGGGCTAATGGCTCTGAAGTACAAGTAATGAATGTTACTATTGCGTTTCGATATTTTGAAGAGCGAAATCAATCGCAGCTTGGAACTCAATTACGAATTGGAAGAGATGGGCTACAAATTGCTGGAGGTTTAAATATACCATTTAGTATTGCAGGTATTAAAAACCAAGCTAAGACACAATTAAATCCAAGAAAATTAATGTCGAGTCTCAGTAAGAAATCTGGAGTTAGTTTTACAGGATTACCAAAAATATTTTAATATAATATGGAGTTTATACTATGGCTTTACCAAAACTAGTTACCCCTGAGTTTGAAACAGAGATACCTTCTACAAAGGAACCAATTAAATTTAGACCATTCCTTGTTAAAGAAGAAAAAGTTCTCTATATGGCTCTAGAAAGCGGCGAAGAAAAAGATATCTTTAATGGTGTAATGACGATTCTTGAATCCTGCATCTTAACTGATGGGATTGATAAATCTAAATTAACATCATATGATCTAGAATATTTGTTTTTACAATTAAGAGCTAAGTCTGTTGGTGAGAAAATTGATATAAAATTATCTCATGTAAATGAAGATAATAAAAGTAAATGCCAAGAATCTACAAAGGTATCAATTAATATAGATAATGTTAAGATTAAATTTGATGACAAACATGAATATAAGTTAGATATCGGTAACAATATTGGCATGAAGATGCGCGATCCTCAAACAACAATGATGTTTGCGCTGCAGAATAAAAACGGTAGTGAAATCGATCAGCTGTTAGATATCATTTGTGAATGCGTTGAAATGGTATATGATAACGATAATATCTGTCTCTTATACACATCTGACGCTGCCGA